>DATFMH010000200.1:0-53536 GCA_035267045.1 Balneolales bacterium | reverse complement strand
AACGAGTGTATTAAACGGGCTATTGCCCACGCCAATCCGATAGATAAGTTAAAATATCAATCGCTTCAGGCCTCACTCAATCTACAGTTTGGAAAATCTGTTGATTTGATAGAGCACTATGACAATAAACGCCCCAATGATATTTCCTCATTATTTTTGACGGTAGAAAATCTGGCTTACCTTGGTAATTATGCAGAAACATACAAGTACGCACAAAAAATGGAAATGGTCGCACTGGATAATCCCACAGATTATCTCAGAGTCGAAGTCAGTTATTTTGCTGCCAAACATTATGACAAAGCGGTTGAATTCGGAAGAAAAGCGTTAACAAAATTTCCTTATAACTCCTATCTGCTTTACGAGTTACACCGTGAATTACTTTGGGATGGTCGTTATGATGAAGCACGGTCAGTGGTTAAGCGAATAGCCGGTAGCGATGATTCAACTATTGTTAGTAGAATGCCACTGGTACGTATCAGACAAGCCTGTGCCGATGGAAATGTGCAGAAAGCCAACCAGATTTATAGCACCAAATGGCCCCGGAAAAAAGGAAATATTACGGCAAAATGGCTGGCTTTGATATTGTTGAATCGGAAACAGGAAGCCTATGAATTGCTCAAACCCATATACGACCATGACCAACTCTATTCATTAAGCAGCTGGCTGGTTTACCCATACTTTGATGTCAGGCAGTTTCCGAAACTTCAACAAATCCTGGAGAGTGAAGGTGCCCAAAGAGAAAAACCGGTTCCCATTCCATTTGGTTGCAAGAAGGAGTAGCCATGCATTACTCGCTTAAACAACTAAGACGACTGTTCCTGGTCAAAGTAGCCGTGATTTTCACCATCGCAACCTTTTTGATTAACCAGGGGGTGGAAGCCTTGGTTATTGCCCAATGGGCTCCTGTCTGGTCATTGCGTTTTACCCTGATTACAACGGTTATCACATTCCCGTTTGTGATGTATATCGCGTGGGTGATCGTGAATAAAAAGCAGGATAAGGAGGAGAGCTACGAAGACCGGGTCCTGAACCTTTGGCTGCTCATTCTTTCCGTTTTATTATTACTGTTTACCATTTTCGAGCAACTCAATAGATAAACATGCCGCATATCTTTAAAAATATTCGCCGCAAACTGGCCTCTGAAAACAAGACTGTGGCCTATCTCCGTTATGCCCTGGGGGAAATTCTATTGGTAGTGATTGGGATTTTGATCGCCCTGCAGGTGAATAGCTGGCATCAGCATCTGCTTGATCAACGGGAAGCAGAGAATATTAAAGCGAACTTACACGAAGAATTCACTGAAAATCGTGCCCTTCTCATTACGTCCAGAAATCAATTCAAAAAAAGTATTGCATCGGGCCTGGTATTGATTAATCTCGCGGGAGCTTCCCGGTCTGAACTGGAAAAACATAACCTGGACAGCCTGTTTTACTTCTCTTTTGAGAGTGCATCGTATTTGCCATCCGAGAATTCTTTACAGGATATCCTGCAATCGGGACGGTTACATTTAATATCGGATAAAGCACTCAGAGAAAACCTTCTGTTTTGGTCGGCCTCTATGAAACGACTCAAAAATACAGATGAATATTCGTCAGACTGGGTAGCCAATCACATGATTCCATACTTATTGCCTCTTATGTCGTTACGGGAAATGGATCAATATGGAAATAACCCGGCTGGAGGAAAAAGCAGGCTGCAAAACGATTATTATCCCCTTTTTCAAAAACTCGAGTTTGAAAACATGTTGGATGAGTATTTGTACCTGCAGAAATCCGAAATAGGTCTATTAAATGATATTGAGAAAATACAGGAAAAGATTATCGAACATACAGCGAACTAAACATGCCCACTCTATTCAAAAATATCCGCCGGAAACTAGCCTCTGAAAACAAGACGGCAGCCTATTTACGTTATGCCCTGGGGGAGATTCTTTTGGTTGTCATCGGGATTCTGATCGCCCTGCAGGTGAACAACTGGAAAGAAGATATCCAAAATCATAAACTCGAAAAAACCACCCTGGAAAATATAAGATCAGATTTGGTTTTGCAGCAGGGAATAATCAACGATCAGCTTCAATTTGAAAGTGTCACAGTTGCAGAAACCGACACGGCCTCTTTATTTCTGAAGTCTTCATTATCGATAGAAAAATTAGATTCACTGCTCATGAAATTAACCTAGCGGCTGACTTTTGTCGAAAACAAAACAAGTTATATCAGTATGGATAACATTGGAGGGAAAAAGTTGATCAGAAATTCCAGCCTGCAAAATGCAATTGTTCGATATTATCAACGATTAGATTATGTCACACAGGTAATCAATAATGACAATTTGTTTAATACCGTTAGTGAATTTGGCGCTTTTGTTACCAGTAATTCATTGAATATCAAGTTGAACAGGAATGGACAAATTGATAAGGACCAGAAGATCCGTCCGGAAAAGCGAATGGAATTAAAAAATCAGCTTGTAACCAGAAAATTGGTATCTCAAAATATCTACAAGCTCTGCCAGGACCTGCAAGGGAAAACGAAACATCTGATTCAGCTGATTGATAAAGAACTTCATTAAAAACACCATTTATTTAAATAATGAAAATATTCAGGAAACAAAGACTCAAACTTGCTGCTGATAACAATGTTGTAAAATACCTTCGTTATGCCTTTGGGGAAATAGTGTTAGTGGTAATCGGTATTTTGATCGCCCTGCAGGTGAATAATTGGAATGAACAGCATAACTCAAACCAACGAATTAACAATGCATTAGCAGAAATACATGATGATTTAGTGCTCGACAGAACCGTGCTGCAAGATCACATAGCCGTATTAAAGAGTGATTTAACGGCGCAAAAGAATGTAATCGATACTCTTGAACAGAAACATGCGTTCACTGAGCAGACGTACCGGGATTTAGGAAGGGTCATGTTGATGAGAAGAATCGAATTAAATAATAATGGATACGGCTTACTTAAAGAGTTGGGAATTAGTCATATAAAAGACCCTGTTTTAAGAAATGCCCTGGTGAATTATTACGGGAGTAAAACCACTGTATTATTAAATGATATTGAAGACAATCAACTTGAATTCGAAACTCCCTGGCTCGGATATGTGCGGCAACATTTCAAGGTCTTCGTTTTTGGGAAACGCGCGGTCCCGAGTGATGATAATCAAATCAGAAACAGCAGCTATTTTCTAATGATGTTAAAAATGAATTTAGACAATCGTGGGTCTACTTTGAAGGCTGAAATAAGTACCCTCAAGGCAGATAGCACGCTGAGTGAGTTAATCGATTCAAAACTTAATCCATAACTATGCCTGCCATCTTTAAAAATATCCGCCGAAAACTCGCCACTGAAAATAAGACGGCGGCCTATTTCCGTTATGCCCTGGGAGAAATTCTTTTGGTCGTGATCGGAATCCTGATTGCCCTGCAAGTGAATAACTGGAACGAAAACAGAAAGCAGGAAAACAGCAAACGACACCTAATGCTCGCTATAAAAAAGGAATTATTGGACAACAAAAAAACATTACAGTCTTTCGAAATCGGAATAAATAAAAGCAATACTAAATTCAACCAGGTACTTCAATATTCTGCCGGTGCCAACCCCACCCTCCCCGCGGATAGCCTCAGGCGATACCTCTCTGAAATGGTTTACCCAATAGAGTTATCTATTTTAAATACTGTTCAGGAAGACGCTGTTTCTTCTGGTAAATTTGAACTATTGAGCGACAGCTTAAAATACGACCTTTCTTTCTTAAAAGACTATACCGATTCAAGAAATTCAATTATTGAACAAAGAAATGAAATTTTTAATAATGATACTGACAATAGAATAGGGAAATTAATGGCTATGTTATCTATGAACTCACCTGTACCAGAACGATATGCCATCCACCCACCAATACCCAAACACTCAAAATTCAAATTAAACGATGCTAAATTGATAGCCTTTATTAAAGATCCCGAAACCTATCTCACTCTCGACAAAATCTATGAATCCTATAGGGACGATGAAATTTGGACAAAATTTGGCGTACTGCGAATGACCAATAAAACCATAGATTTAATCAACAGAGAATTAAATAAAGAATGAAAAAGTTCAAAAACAGCCATACTACCTGGAGACTAAAGGGTGGGTAAATCCATAAAACCATGACAAAACTCTTCAAAAAAATCCAAGAAAATATTATAGAACACATAGCGAGCTAAATATGCCTGCTATCTTCAAAAATATCCGCCGGAAACTCGCCTCTGTAAACAAGACGGCAGCCTATTTACGTTATGCTGTGGGTGAAATCATTTTAGTTGTGATTGGAATCCTGATCGCCCTGCAGGTGAATAACTGGAATGAAAACCGGAAACTAAACCTAAGGATTATCGCCAATCTCAAAAACGTTCAGTCGGAACTGGCTGTAAACATACACAATACGGATGGGGCCATTGATGATCTCATCAAAAGGGATTCCGTAAAAAACCTGGTTTTCAACAACAAACTGACTTATAGCGATTACAAAAACGGTTTTGGATTTAACAGCACACTTTTTTTTCCATTTTTTTACGATAACCTGGACTTAAACACGGTCGCCTTTAATAAGCTCACACAAAATTCAGAAGAAATCCCCCAAAAGTATGCCCCAATAATGGATAAATTGAACTACTTATACATAAAGATGAAGACCAGAATTGATGTGCTTAATCAGCGATATCAGACAACCGTCTATCGAAATATGGATGATTCATACAGGACGCAAAGTTGGTTTGTCGAAGATGGTTTTAAGGGAGCGCTTAGTGATGATGCCATCCATTATTTGCGGACAAACTTCCAGTACAAGGCAGAGGTATCCAGGACAATAAATGATGCAAGGAATCTCTCCCTGGCAGCTTGTCGATACAGAAAAAATGCCATTGATGCCTACCAGGCGATTGCCAGTGTTTTAGGTAATAAAGATAAAACCCCTGACTATTTCAGTTATACCTTAAAGGACAACAAAGTTGTCGGCCGGTATGTGGGTTGGTACCAGCAGGTTTACGGTCCTCATTATAAAGGAATATATGATCGAATAGAAATCACTAAAAGCGGGTATCAACTATTTTTTGCCACAAAAACAACCCAAAAAATCCCGATCTATTACTTTAAAAACTCCACGTTTTTTTCGGTAAATGATCCTAAGCTGATCACCTTCGACAAAACAGGGGAACTTACCCTAATTAATGGTTGGACAGATGTGCTTAAATTTAAAAAAGTAACAAAGGTTCAATAGGAAACACAGAATGAAAGTATTCAGAAAACAAAGAGAGCGGCTGGCTGCAGAAAACAGCGTGGCCAAGTACCTCCGATATGCCCTGGGGAAAATTCTATTGGTTGTAATAGGGATTTTAATTGCCCTGCAAGTTTATAACTGGAATGAAAAGCGGAAAGATCGCATCCGAGAAGTTCAGTACCTGAATAATTTAAAACAGGATTTGGAACAGCAGGTGATAAATATAAATGGGCAATTAGATTTTGAGAAAAAGATTATAAAAATTTCAAATTCACTAGTTAAGACGTACAACGCCAATCAGCGGTTTCCGGATAAATCGTAAGTATTTAATAAGATAACACAAATTGCACCCCGCAAGACGTTCAGGAGTGTAAATGCCACCTTTTCTGATATGGAATCTTCGGGGGGACTAAACCTGATTGAGGACCCTGTGTTGAGAAAAGTTAAGAGCTACCTACTCTTTGCTTTGGGAGAAATAGCTCTTTAGTTATTGGGATTCTCTTTTGGAATGAAAAACTTATTTTACTCCCCAAATTTTATTATCGAGGCTGTATTTGCCGGCACCGATAAAAATAATCGTGAGCAGTGCACCGAGATACAGGTAGACTAACTCTCCATCCCCGTGGGAAAAGGAAAAATGGCGCAGTACTCCAAATACTACTAACACGTCAATGGCGGATATGATAGCCGCTGGACGTGTGGCAATTCCAAACGCAATCAAAACCGAGCAAATACCATCAGAGATTGTTGCAAAGATCAGACTTAAATATGTACCAAAATGAAGCGGGTCCGGGAAATGTCCCCATAATTGGGAGAAATGCATGAATTTGAATAATCCGTGTTGCACAAACAGGCCAAAGCCGATCCAAACACGAAGTAAAAGCACGGCAAAGTCCTTATTTTTCGGTATAAACCCGAGGTTTATAAAATTTTTCATGACACTATTATTTTATTGAGTGTTATAAGCAAACGAATACGCATAATACACCCCGGACATAGTGTTATCAAAGCTAATCATGTAGAACCTGGTCTTTTCATGATTGACCGCATTAGTATAATGAGAGCCAGGCCAACCGTTTGCCGTTTTCAGAAGGTGGTTAATTTTTCTACAAAATTCAATGCTTAAACCCAAAAGGATATTAAGTTGGAACGATGAGCATAGATTTAAAAACTAAAAAAATCCTGAATGTCATTACGAGGCCCTTTGGGCCGTGGTAATCCCCTTCAGTATTTTTGTCGATAAGTGATATCATTGGTATGTGATACATGTTTTATTGATCACTGTAAAATCATACCGGAGTGCAATATTAATCGGACAGTTCTGCATTCCGTATAACTTCCCATATATTAAACTGGACACAGAGTGTCCTCTTGTTTGTTACGAGACAGAGTCTCGTAACAAGAAATATTATTTATGGTCATTGAACTGATACTGTTTACTGTTCCCTGATAACTGCTCAATAGTCCCCTTGCATCGGGCGTATCAGTATTTCTTCAACAACAGTACGGGAGGATAATTTAGTGATGGCGTGAATGATCTGTGCCAGGTCATCCGGATCGATTAAGCGGGATTCATCTACTCCGGAACCTTTCCAGGATGTCGAATACGTTGAGCTCAAATTGATGGCCGTAACACCGATATTTATATCTTTAAGTTCCTGTCTCAGGGAACGGGTTAACCCGAGAGTGGCGTGTTTGGATGTGACATAGGCACTGCTGTTCTTTTTACCTCTCAGGCTTGCCACCGAGCAAATATTTATGATAAATGCTTTTTCCCCTCCATCTTCCAAATTCGGTAAAAAATGTTGTGTGGTGTTGAACGTAGTGGCAACGTTTATATCAAATTGCTTATACAACTGCTCAAGTGTTGTTTCACTAAAGGGACCGGTTGTGAATGTCCCGGCATTATTGACGAGTACCCCTACCCTTTTGAATTTCTCCGGTAATTGAATTTCTTTTACTGCTTCAGCATTACTCAGATCACACGAAAAAGTAATAACATCAGTTGCACCGGTATCGTGACATAGTTTTTGGGTGTTTTCGAGTCCATCTTTATTCCTGGCCAATAATACCAATGGATGAGCACTATGTTTAGCAAAATAAAGAGCAATACGTTCACCGACTCCTTTACTGGCACCTGTAATTACTACGGACCGTTCTTCAAAAGCCATATTATTATCTAACCCCCAAAAATTTGTGTGTCTGTAAGCTAATTAACCATTCCGGATGTTTTTTTACATAATTAACTATCAGCGGCATAGACTTAGGTGTTTCCCACTCCGGCTGTAATAACAACTTAGTGCTGTCAGGGCATTTTGCTGCATTTTCCTCTGCCCAAATTAAATCTTTATTTGTCAGAACAATAACTTTCAATTCATCTACATAAGGGAATATTTCATCCTTAGGCTTTTTAAACCTTTTAGGCGAAAGTGTAATCCAGTCTAAATGGCCGGTTACAGGTGAAGATCCGCTTGTCTCAATATGTATTTTAAAATTTTCCTGCTTTAAGCGTACTGTCAGCGCATTTAAATCATGTAAAAGGGGTTCCCCGCCTGTTATGACAACCATATCCGTTCCGCTTTCTTTTGCGGATTTTACCATTTCACGAACGGACACATTCGGGTGGTTTTCAGTATTCCAGCTATCCTTCACATCACACCACCAACACCCCACATCACAACCTGCCAGCCTGATGAAATAAGCTGCCTTTCCCGTATGAATTCCTTCACCCTGTATGGTATAAAAATGTTCCATAACAGGATAGGTTACTTCATCCAGATTAATGTGTTCTTCGTCAATGGCTATATGTTCGGTTTTGTTATACATCTTTATCCGTATATTCTACCCAACTGTCTTTGGTCTCCCAGACAATGACAGTCAGTTCAATATCATCAGGTATTCTGTTTTTGGTTTCCTTATGGATATATTCCGCCAGACGTTCCGCTGTTGTAACAGATGGTATTTTCTCATTTAAAAAACTATGATCAAATCCACCTTTTTCCGCATCTTTAGCCGCCCATTTCAACTCATTAAAATCACAAACCATATCAGGTGTTTTCAAATATTTTGAGGGATTAAGCTTATGTGATATGGCAGTAATACGCACTTTGTACGTATGTCCGTGAAGACGGCTGCATTTACCATCATAACCTTCAATGGAATGAGCGGAATCAAACTTAAATTCTGTATTTAATTTCCAAGTTGGCATTTAATACTCACTTTATAAAATAAATAAAAGCCTCTCCATGTATGAGAAAGGCTTTTATAATAATATTAGCAGGTTTTAATATAACCATTTTTCAACTCTTTTTATACCGAAACGATGAAGTTTAAGGTCGAAGCTTATATCATCGGCCATTATTGAAACATATGAGCCTACCAGACGCTACGGATTTAGTTGTAAATGCTTAGATCACATCAAATTTTTTAGCATTTTACTTTTTCCAATCTAGCCAGATTTTTTCCACTAAATACTAAAAAGGTTCCCACAAATGTTTATCGAGATCAACGGTATTTTCATCGATAAATGTAACACCTTCCTGTTTCAGTCTCTCTGTCATCACTTCTCCGGAAAAATACCGTTTACCGGTTAATTCTCCATTCCTGTTTACAACACGGTGACATGGAAGATTGCTGAATTCAGGATCATCTCTCGTTGCATTTAATGCCCATCCGACCATTCGTGCGCTTCTCCTGGCACCAAGATAGGAGGCTATGGTACCATATGTTGTTACTTTACCATACGGTATCTGTTTTACAACCTGGTATACCTTGCTAAAGAAATTTTCTTTCAAATCACTATCAGCCATCTAATTCTTTTAACTGCTGCCAAAACATTTTGTGTATATCCGCATAAACCTCTTCCGAAACGGAATGTTTCTTATATAATTTCCGTATCGTAAAGTCTCCCAAATGCGAATATAATTTTTGAATATCCGGAAACTGTTCTAAAGCATCCATATGGGTTTGTATTGTCTTTACATCCCCTCTTTTAAGAGGACCGCTCAACGAAGCCTCCGGCCCTTTTTTACGGATATTTTCCAATGTCTCCTTCATTAAAGGCATGAGCATGTTAAGTTTGCTTTCCTTATCGCCTTCATTATCAATCTCCTTTAATAACAATGCAGCCACGTCAGTCAAAGTGACTAAATAATTGCACGTGAAGACAGCAGCAATATGAAGCATTACCTTATCTCTTTCGGTAATTTTAACAGGTCGTGATCCCAGCTGCTTTGCCACATCCATTAATACCGGAATGGCCTCATCGTCACCCTGTACACTTACTGTAATATTATTAAAACGCCGGCTATCAATATCTTCCGTAAAAGTCTGCAAGGGATGAAATGAACCGATAACCGCTTTCTTTATTTTAAGTATTCTCAATGCTGATGCCGGCCTTGCACCGGAACAATGAGCAAAAACCGTGTTTTTCAGGATCCATCCTTTGGAAGCTATTTGATCGGCTATTTTTTCTATGGCATCATCAGATACACATATAAACACAATAGATCCGATTTCTTCTTTATGTAATGGTAAATCACCATGAAAACCCGCCCTAACTTCTTTAGCTATTAAGGCGGCCTTCCTTGTATCCCTGCTGTAAATGCTTTTAATCCTGAATCCATTTTCAAAGAGAGCCCTTGCCAAATTACGGCCCAAGGCTCCCATTCCAATAACCGTTACCTCTATAGAATCTGCTATAGTCATAACGTTCCTTTATTTACTTCTTAAAGATGCAAAACCAGAAATAAGACTATATATCTCACTCGATTGATATTTTTCATCAATAAAATTCAGACTAAGCTCCCAGCTGCTGGCTATCATCAGGCCTATCAGAAATGGTGAGCGTCCACGGATTTTTGTTGAAGAGACATTGATAATATTCAAAAGGTTCGAAGTTTGCCCCTCTTTGACATACTTTTTCAACTTATTAAGTGCCTCTATCTGGTCACTTTCCATCTCACAGCATACAATGATCAGAACATTTTTTGAAAGAAGTACTTCATCCAAAACGAATGCGAGTTCTCTTATGATAGAAGGACGTTCGTAATTGGATATCTGAATACTCACAACGTTGAAATCCTTAATAGTGAATTGCAACATTGGCAGCTGTTGATAAATGCCCATAGTCTCATTATGAGCCTCATCATCGATAAAGAAATCATCTTCTTCATCACAAAATTCATTACGCAGTCGATCATTAACCGGTACTTCTCCAAATGGGGTCTTAAATGTATTTAGTGAAGGTAAAGGTATCTTTTTTTCCAATTCGTGGTTTACTCCTTCGACGACTACAACAGTCTCATAGTTTCCGGGCATCACACTGGAGTATATTTCACAGACTTCTTCAAAATTTTCATCATTAATCTCAACTGGTGAAAACAGAATTTTAGCTCCCTTTTGAATATTTTTATTCCGGGCATTGTTGAGTCCGTTAATAATTTTCTCTTTTGGATAGGATAATATGTTCATAAGTACTTAAATGTTAGAAATTAAATTTTATAATAGTTCAGAACTCTTATATGAAATTCACGCTTTTCAATCCTTTACCCAAAATAGCATACAGCTAACCATATGTGCTGTAACTCATAGGAATGGATTGTTATACGTTTACCATTAAATTCAGTTTGAAAGTTATTATTTTCAATCGGTTCGATGCTAATTGCCCGCATTCCTGTGCGCAAACCGGTGCCTGCTAATTTCAGAGCGGCCTCTTTTAGAGTCCATAATTGTAATGTTTGAAATTCCTTCAACTTATTTATTTCGCCATTATTCAATATTCGCTCTCTTATTCCCGGATTAGTTTTGCGGGATTTCAATTCCACATCCAATCCCACATCACCGGCTTCATTTATAGCCGCTGCCACCACATTTTTGGTATGACTGATAGCTACTCCATATTTTTTTTGATTGTAATAGCCAACGGGTTTTCCTGAAGCTTCCTTTTTTATATAAAAATCGTCACCGGATAACCCGATTTTTGCAGCCAGTTTTTTTTGAAGAAAGCGGGATGTCACTAGTTCAGATTTCCGAGACAATGTCATACCGGGATAGATTTCCTTTTTCTCCTCGTCATGCAGAAACTTAACGGGCAAACCTTCCCGGATAGCCGCCAAACCAATATGTAATGATTTAACAGGTCCCTGTAAATATTCAATATCAAAATCGACTGATTGTAACAAAAAATCTGATACCTTTAAAGTGTCGTAAATTATAACTAAAAAACTCCTCTAATTTAGTGTAGAGAATCCATAAAGAAAATCTTTTAGATCAATAAAAAAGCGTTTCCAATAATTATTTAGAACTTATTATCGGCTTTATATCAACATGTAATATGTAAATCTCATCTTAAGACCTTATCTTATTCCAATTTATGGACTATATTCAACGTTTACGTCTCTAAACGTTGAACTTTAATACGTCTTTAAGAGGACATTATATTATTTAATTTATATCAATTTTCGTGTTATCAACATTTTTTAATCAATAATTTTGAATAGAAATCTTTAGTAAAGTACATGACTGAAAAAGAGTCCACACTTAGCGAACAGGAAGAACAACGACGTCAAAAGCTTGAACAGCTTAAAGAAATGGGTATCAATCCGTATCCTTATGAATTTGATGTCACCCATACATCCGGGCAGATATTAAGTAATCCTGATATAATAAAAACTGAGGATAATGAAAATCCGGAGCGGGTATCTGTTGCCGGGCGCATCATGACCCGAAGAATAATGGGTAAAGCTTCGTTCTTCAATCTTCAGGATTCGGAAGGAACCATACAGGTATACATTCGTCGCGATGATGTCGGTAGGGAATTATACAATACCGTTTTCAAGAAACTTGTAGACATTGGTGATATTATTGGTATCAAAGGTTTTGTATTTGTAACCCGTACCGGGGAAACAACTATTCATGCCGAACACTTTGAGTTTTTATCGAAAACCCTTCGCCCGATTCCGGTTCCAAAAGAAGTTGAGGAAGATGGCGAGAAGAAAATTTTTGACGCTTTTTCAGACAGGGAGCAGCGTTATCGTCAACGGTACGTCGATTTAATTGTCAATCCCGAAGTACGTGATGTTTTTCGTAAACGCTCGCTGATGGTACAGACAATGCGTCAGCTTATGGTTGAGAAAGGTTATCTCGAGGTTGAAACACCTATTCTTCAGCCTATATATGGTGGCGCGGCTGCCCGCCCTTTTGTGACTCATCACAATGCATTGGATATGCAACTTTACCTGCGTATCGCTAACGAGTTATATCTCAAAAGGCTGATTGTCGGCGGTTATGATGGAGTTTTCGAATTCTCCAAGGATTTCCGTAATGAGGGTATGAGCCGTTTTCACAATCCGGAGTTTACCCAGGTGGAATTATATGTAGCCTATAAAGACTACAACTGGATGATGGATTTTGTTGAATTAATGCTGGAACAGGTTGCCATTCAACTGCACGGTTCAACAAAAGTTCCGGTAGGTGAGCATATTATTGATTTCAAACGCCCATGGCCACGTGTTCCGATGCTCGAGGCTATTGAAAAAGAGACCGGTAAGGATTTATACGGTATGAGCCTCGATGACCTTCAGAAAACGGCCAAAGAGCTTAATGTGGAGGTAGATGAAACAATGGGCAAAGGCAAGGTCATTGACGAGATCTTTGGCACACATGTGGAACATAAGCTCATTCAACCGACATATATCACCGATTACCCGATAGAAATGAGTCCATTGGCAAAAAAACACCGGACTAAAGAAGGATTGGTTGAACGGTTTGAAGGAATTTGTAACGGGAAAGAAATATGTAATGCTTTTTCTGAATTGAATGATCCTGTGGATCAACGCGAACGGCTTGAATTACAAGCCCGCTTACGAGCGCAAGGTGACGATGAAGCCATGACCCTGGATGAGGACTTCCTAAGGGCTCTCGAATACGGTATGCCCCCTACAGCAGGATTGGGCATCGGTATTGACCGCCTTGCTATGATAATGACCGATCAGGAATCTATCCGGGATGTATTGTTCTTCCCCCACATGCGCCCTGAGTAAATTTATAATCCGGGAAAGGTTTTTATGCCCTTCCCCTTCGCTTTTACTATATGAAATTTGAGTGGTATCTCGCCAAACGCTATTTTCGCGGCAAAAGGAAAGAATCCCGGTTTTTATCCTTTATAAAAGCTATGGCTATAACCGGTGTGGCAATTGGTGCAGGCGGACTCCTGATCGCGCTTTCTATCGTTCACGGGTTTAAATCCACTATTAAAGAAAAGATACTTGGTTTTGCTCCTCATATCACCGTACAAAAATATGCTGATGAGCCCATATTCCGGGCTGATACATTACAAACATACCTGCTAAAAATACCAGGCGTTGAAAATGTTCAGGCTGCCATAACCGGTCAGGGTATGATACAGACGCGTAATGAGATCCAGGGGACATTTATTAAGGGTATTGGCCCAAAGGGTGATATCACATCCATCAAAAATTATATTATCAAAGGTACATTTGATCTGCGGCCCGACAGTTCCGGATTACCGGGTGTCGTTATGGGTAGTAAACTGGCCCGTGAACTGAATGCTCACATCGGATCCGTACTTACAGCATATGCCATGCAGGGATTGCCATCACCCGTAAATCTACCGGATATCAAACAATTCAGGTTAGCCGGTATCTATCAGACCGGCATCGACAAATTTGATGATGTTCAGGTTTTGATGGACCGTAAATATGCCCGTAAACTTTTTGAATATGATACTACAGAGGCCAATGTTATGCAGATCAGGGTCTCCGATATTAATGATATTCGTAATGTGACCAAGGCTATACAGGATAAATCCATATTTCCCTATTATGCTGCGAGTATTTATGAAACCTATAACAGCATTTTTGCCTGGGTAAATCTGCAGGAGCAAACCATACCTTTTGTAATCAGTGTGATGATTATCGTTGCAGCTTTTAACCTGATTGGTACGATACTTATGATGGTTCTGGAGCGAACAAAAGATATCGGTATCCTTAAAACTATGGGAGCAGATAATAAAGACATACAAAGAATATTTCTTTTTGAAGGATTCTTTGTAGCCGTTGTCGGTTTACTTGTTGGTATCGGTCTTGCTGTTCTTTTTAATTGGCTGCAGGGAACCTATCATCTCATTCCATTATCACAGCAAAATTATTATATGTCGTATGCTCCTGTTGAGCCACACCTCCCTGACTTCTTTGTAGTATCATTTTTCACTCTATTACTATGTTCACTGGCTTCATACATACCAGCCAGGGTCGCGGCACGTACCAATCCGCTAAATGTGATATCTTTTGGCAGGTAGATATCTTCTACCGGACAAAACAACTTTTTGCCTCTTCCTTTCACAACGAGAATGATCAGGATTTTACTTTTTGTAATTAAAGATGGACACCACTCCGGAAAAGCATGGAGTGGAGCCCATCTATACTAACTTATAATCAAAACAGCACTCCCAGACCATAGCCAGGAGATTCCTGGTCGGCGCCCGGAATGACATCGATAAGGCCTGGAATGACGTCATTTGACCTGGCGTTGATTGGCCCGGAACAACGTCGATTGGGCCAGGTATGATGTCTACTATTTTGTTGGCTGATGATTCTTTATTAGGGGTAGAAGTTTTATTTATTTCCTGATCTCAACATTCATTGGTTTTGCATCCGTTTTGAAAGTTACCGTATGATTTTGTGAATCATACTGAACATTTACTTTCTTGCCGTCCACTTTAACCCAGCCAGGCTTATTTCCCAGCTCATGAAGCTTCCAGGTAAATGTCTTAACAGAACCTTTGTATTTACCTTTCATTAAAACATTGATTTTCAGGTATTTGGAAGATGACTGCGTTGTAAATGTAGTAAGTCGATACCGGCCATTGTGATATTCCTGCGACTTACCATCATCTTCATACAACTTACTCGTTTGTGATCCGCCGGCATATACCTGAAGATTCATATTCGTGATATCTTTTTGTCCGAAATATTGCTGAACTTCCTGCATTGGTATCACAGACCCTGCCTGAACAAACATCGGTAATCCGGCATAAGGGTGAGCATAATTCTTATTGTAGGAATCCACGGCACGAATCGGGGCATTGACTGTTATTGACTTGCCTCCTTCATACTTTGCGTCGTTAAAGAACCCATACCAGGTACCTTTGGGCAGATATAAAGTCCGTTCATTCATCCCTTCTTTAATTACAGGCGCGGCCATCAGATGATCTCCAAGCATAAACTGTTCATTTATGTTATATGTTTTGGGATCATTCTGAAATTGCCATACAAGCGGTCGTATGATCGGAGCTCCGGTCTGTGTATGTTCATAAAAAGCCGTATACAGATCCGGCAGCAGTTTATAACGGAGTTGGATCAATTTCTTATTGATATAGGTGTACATATGTCCATAATCCCAGGGCTCCTGTGAAACCGTTCCTTTTGACGAATGAGTACGGCAAAACGGCATCAACACACCGATCTGTAAAAAACGCATATATAATTCTCCGGACGGAGAACCGCCGAATCCGCCGATATCAAAACCGTCAAACGGCTCCCCGGCTAAACCGGTTCCCATGATCATAGGCATTGTGAGTCCGACATCCTGCCAACGAGCGACGTTATCACCGGTCCACATGGCTGCATAACGCTGAGTACCTGAAAAACCGGCCCGTGTTAAAATAAACGGGCGTTTATTCGGTTCCTTCTTTCTCAGATTCTCATATGTCGCTTTAGCTTCAAGCAAGCCATAAATATTATGCATTTCATATTCACTTGCCTTTCGGCCATCTTTATCGAATTGAGCGATATAAGGCATGGTTTTACCCCCAAATACCGAAGGTTCGTTCATATCTAACCATACACCTGATACGCCTTTATGTTCCCAGTTATAAACTAAATTACCCCACCATGTCCTTGTTTCAGGATTAGAAAAATCCGGAAAGGTTGTTTTGCCCGGCCAAACTCTTCCTACATAATTACTTCCATCGGGATATTTCACATACAGATCTTTTTTCAAGCCCTCATTATAAACATCATAGGTGCTGTCTTTCTTAATCCCGGGATCAATAATCGTAACGACTTTTATACCATCTTTTTTGAGACGATTCATCATTTGAGTAGGATGTGGGAAAAAAGTTTTATCCCAGGTAAAATCACGATAACCATGCATATAATCTATATCCAGGTAGAAGACATCGCACGGTATATTCCGGCTTCGAAATTGATTCACCAGCCGATATAATTCTTTATTAGGGTAATAACTATACCGGCTTTGCTGATAGCCAAGAGCCCATTTAGGTGGAAGCGGGGCTCTGCCTGTCAATGTTGTATATTTACTGAGAACTTCTTTTATACTTGGGCCGTAAAAGACATAGAAACGTAATTCTCCGCCATCTGCATAATAACCAATATGGGTTTTCAGTTGTCCGCCGAAATCAAACAAGGACTTGAAGGAATTGTCATAATAAACCCCATAAGCTTTTTCATTATGCAGAGCGATATAAAACGGATAAGACTGATAAAGAGGTTCTGTTCCCCAGTTATATCCTCCATGGTCCGTGTTCCATAACGTATATCGTTTTCCGGCACGATTTATACCATCCGGACGTTCACCCAGACCATAATAAACAGTCCCCTGCTCTCTTTTAACGATGTGACAAATTTTATCTCCCTGATGTCCGGCACCAAATGTATCTTTCATAAAGGTATTACCATCAGCATTTTGATACATGATTCTAAACGGTTTTTTCTGAATAGTCAGCGATTCATCTCCCGCTTTAAGGAGTAAAGCGCTTACATTATTCGTAATATTAATATTCTCTTCCGGCGGCATCTCTTTGACTGTGGCATAGGAAAATAAAGGGGCAAATTTTCCCGTAAAAGAATACCGGATACGAAAACCGACACCCTTCAAATAGGCTATTTTCACAGCTCCATTTGTCAATTTGAAAGTTATACCCTGATTGTTCTTTTGGTAACTTTCCATATTGCCTGCAAACCGGTATAAGCTATTCTGAGCATAAGCGTCTGACCAGAATAAGACCGCCATTAATAGTAATACAATTACTGCACGTGAGGATTTCATTACACACCTATAATTAAATTCATGTTCATTGCGCGTTTGGAATTTTATTAAAAAAGACACAGAGTATCCAAGAAATCTACCTAATTATTGGACATTCCATGTGCACGAATAAAAAAGGGCTGTATTAACAGCCCTTTAATGGTATTAATTTTTATTTATAATCAGATTATTTTCTGATCTCTACGTTCATCGATTTAGCATACGTTTTGAATGTTACCGTATGATTTTGCTGATCATATTGTACATTCACTTTTTTGCCGTCTACTTTTACATATCGGGGTTGTTGAGCCAATTCATGAACCTGCCAGGTGAAGGTCTTCACGGCTCCTGAATAATCGCCTTTCATAGACACGTTTACTTTCAGGTATTTTGAAGATGACTGCGTTGCAAATGTTGAAAGACGATACCGGCCATTGTGATATTCCTGCGTTTTACCGTCGTCTTCATACAGCTTGCTCGTTTGGGAGCCACCCGCATATACCCGCAGATTCATATTCGTGATATCTTTTTGTCCGACATATTGCTGCAATTTCTGCATCGGGATTACGGAACCGGCCTGAACAAACAATGGTAAACCGGCGTAAGGATGATCAAAATTTTTATTGTAGGCATCCACAGCATTAATAGGGGCATTAACCGTAATAGATTTCCCGCCTTCATATTTCGTATTGTTAAAGAACTCGTACCAGGTGCCTTTTGGCAGATATAGTGTTCGTTTATTCTTCCCTTCTTTAATGACCGGGGCTGCCATTAAATGATCACCAAGCATAAATTGATCATTAATGTTGTACGTATGGGGATCATCCTGATATTGCCACACCAACGGCCTTATAATTGGAGCACCGGTCTGCGTATGCTCATAAAAAGCCGTATACAGATTTGGTAACAGCTTATAACGGAGCTGGATCAATTTTTTATTGATATAGGTATACATGTGACCGTAATCCCACGGTTCCTGGGTAACAGTTCCCTGCGCCGAGTGTGTACGGCAAAAAGGCATCAATACTCCAATCTGTAGAAAACGCATATACATCTCGCCGGTTGGGGAACCGTTAAAACCTCCAATATCAAAACCTGCAAATGGTTCACCTGCCAAACCTGTTCCCATGATCATCGGCATAGTTAGGGATACATCTTCCCATCTTGCTGTATTATCACCGGTCCACATGGCCGAATAACGTTGTACACCGGAAAATCCGGCCCGGGTCAATACAAATGGGCGTCTGTTAGGATTTTGCTTTAACAGTCCGTTATATGTTGCTTTAGCTTCGAGGAACCCATAAACATTATGCATTTCATATTCACTCGCTTTACGGCCGTCCTTATCAAACTGCGTTATATATGGCATGGTCTTCCCTCCGAAGACAGCCGGTTCATTCATATCAATCCACATTCCGGCAACACCTTCCTGATGCCATTTACCAATCAAACCGCCCCACCAGCTTCGTGCTTTAGGATTTGAAAAATCAGGAAACATCGTTTTGCCCGGCCATACGTCCCCGATATAATTACTGCCATCCGGGTATTTCACATAGAGATCTTTTTTCAAGCCTTCGCTAAATACGGAATAAGAGCTGTCTGTTTTAATCCCGGGATCAATAATGGTTACAACCTTGATACCATCTTTCTTAAGATTGGAAAGCATTTTTCGAGGATGAGGGAAAAACGTTTTATTCCATGTAAAATCGCGATAACCATCCATATGATCAATATCCAGGTAAAAAACATCACATGGAATATTACGGCTGCGGAATTCATCTTTCAGACGATACAATTCTTTGTCAGGATAATAACTCCAGCGGCTTTGCTGATAACCCAGCGCCCATTTGGGTGGCAATGGGGCTATACCAGTTAGATTGGTGTATTTTCTGAGCACTTGTTTGATACCCGGACCTTCAAATACATAAAAACGTAATTCCCCACCAGAAGCATAATAACCTATATGGGTTTTCAGTTGTCCGCCGAAGTCGAACAGGCTTTTAAAGGAATTATCATAATAAACACCGTAGGCTTTACCATTATGTAATCCGATATAAAACGGATAGGACTCATATAACGGCTCGGTTCCACGTGGATACCCGGGAGTATCTGAATTCCACAATTCAAAACGTTTACCGGCTCTATTCAAATCACTCGGCCGTTCACCCAGTCCATAATAGACGGTCCCGTTATATCTCTTAACTATATGACAAACCTTATCCCCCTGATGTCCGGCACCAAAAGAATCTTGCATAAAGGTTTTGCCTGCAGAATTTTGATAGGTTATTCGAAATGGTTTTTTCTGAATTTGCAGGATCTCATCACCTGCTTTAAGAATTAAAGCGCTTACATTATTTTCAACATCGATATTTTCTTTTGGCGGTAACTGATCGACAGTTGCATAAGAAAATAACGGATCAAACTTTCCGGTAAATGAATAGCGGATACGGAAACCAACATCCTTTATATAAGCTATTTTAACTGCTCCGTTATCTAATTGGACATCAATATCATTATCTACTTTTTTATAACTATTCATGTTTCCCGCAAATTTATACAGGCTATTTTGGGCACGACTGTAACTAAAACCGAATGCGAGGAATAAAAAACATACTACAGCAAATTTTATGAGCTTCATTGCGTTTCTGGGGTTAATTATAATTTTAAAAGTATTTATGAGTTTACTAAAAGCCCTTTGTATTCTCAAGTTAACCGGATATTTTTTTTACCAATGAGAAATGCAAGAAGATCATACTGCAATGTAATTACTAACTGTTAAGCGATGATTGCTAATCACTTATGTCCCGTTAAATTACAAATTCTGTAATAATCGCTATTTTATACGTGAATAAGTTAGATTTTATTGAAATCTAACAAGAAAGCCTTACACCTTAGTTAAAAATTCAACCTGAATTCGATTACGTTTTTGTGATCCCGCATAAACATCGATGCATCTTTGGACGACTCCGGCTTTAGAAAAACAGGCGTTACGAATCCTGTGGAAGGCAGCGTTAATCCCGCATGCTTTCGGGATCATCGTTTAAAAGTTACGAGACGAATGCGGGTAATGAGATTCATACCTCAATGGAACCATTGAGTAAAGTTTTTCCCGGTCAATAATAATTGCTAATTATTCATTAGTAAAACACTATGCGCTTTGCTATCCGCTCATCACCCTAACTCAGACCGGAAGATCACTTTATCACTAACAAATGCCAATATAAAGCATAATATTCCCGGGAAAAGGTACCTGGGGTACAGATCCTTGTAATCGGTAAATATCTTTTCATCAATTTTAGTCTTCTCCATCTTATCAATACGATTATAAATCTGCTTAAGGCTTTTGGTATCCGTTGCACGAAAATATTCCCCTCCGGTGATATTGGCTATCTTTGTCAGCATTTTTTCATCAATATCGACTTTAATATTCTGATATCGTTTACCGAAAATGGGGTCATTCACAGGATAAGGTGCCGTACCCCTGCTGCCAGCACCTATAGTATAAATTTTAATGCCATAAGTT
This sequence comes from Balneolales bacterium, assembly GCA_035267045.1. Classification (GTDB taxonomy): domain Bacteria; phylum Bacteroidota; class Rhodothermia; order Balneolales; family DATFMH01; genus DATFMH01. The sequence continues at coordinate 32,689 of DATFMH010000200.1, read as the reverse complement.
GCAGCCATATCAGCGGCTGTAACCGGGTCAATCTCCCCGGCGTTATTTTGTCCGTCTGTCAATAAGATGATGACTTTACTCTTTGCTTTACTGTTTTTAAGACGGTTAATGGCCGTGGCCAGCCCCATACCTATGGCCGTACCATCCTCAACAACACCCATCCTCACATTCTGTAATAACTTTTTCAGCAATGAATAATCGAGTGTTAACGGACAAACGGTAAAGCTTTTTCTGGCAAACACAACGAGTCCAATACGATCAGAATATCTTTTATTAATGAAGTTGGTTGCTACGATTTTTGCAGCTTTAAAACGACTCGGTTTTAGGTCCTCTGCCTTCATAGAAGTGGATATATCGAGAGCCAGCATAATATCGATGCCTTTTGCATTTCTCCTGATATGGGTGTTTTCCAATTGGGGGCGTGCCAGGGCAATAATCACCAGTATAATACCCAGAACTTCAAAAAACAGTGTCGCCCATGAACCATATTGACGCCAGTTACCAGGCAAGTTATCGAGATCGGTCACACTGGAAAACGTCAGAGTTGGTAAGCGGTGTTTATAATACCTCCAAAACTGTATACCGATAACAACCGGTATAATCAATAATGCCCAGAACCATTCAGGATTTTTCCAGATCATGATACTTCTTCCTGATTAACTTCTTCTTCACCGTTTTCTTCATCATTCATTACCTGACGATTTTCTTCCTCAAAACGTTGCCGCATATAATTCACACGTCCCTGATCTATTTCTCTTGCCCTCGTTAAAAATTCCTCGCCTGCTTTCAAATCATCGTAAGCCTGATCCAGAACCGGAGTATATTTGGCAAATTTAACCATATCCGCCTGGCGCAAGATCTTATTTGTTATTTTAAACAATTCCCTGTCAACAACTTTTGTATCTAATTCCCCGATCAATTCACGGGTTGTTAATTCAAGCGCCGTAATATGGTAGACACGTTCAAAATATAATCTTATTGTATCGCCCAGCTTAGAATAAAACGTTTTAAATTGTTGATTTGTGAGAGAATCATCTGATCTAAGGCTAAATAAATTCTTTTCCAATTCCTCAAGAGGATCCACAAATACTTTTGGAACAGGGGCCGGTTTCGGTGCGGTTTTTTCCTCGTTCTTTTTCTTCAGATAATATTTATAGGCAAAATATCCGATAATAATAAGCAGTATTAAAATAATTATATACGGAAGAATCGAAAGGGCAAACTCAAATATCGGTTTTAGAGGCCGAAACTTTGCATCCTTCTTGTCTCCCACCTCACTTTTAAAATGTATTGGTACGGGATAAGTTTTCTTTACAGTCGTATCCGTTCCCGACACAAATGCTACATTTAAAGGTGGAATCAACGTATCCCTGACACCGAAAAACTGAAGAGTATAGATCAGGCTGTCGGAATAATCCGTTTTTTTGAATTGCTTAACACCGGCAACATGAAACCAATCTCCAAATTGACTCGAATCAGGATAAATAACATTGTCATATTGTTTATTCTTTTTAACAACCAGAACATAGTCGAATTTATCACCGACTTTTACAGTATCGACTTTAACATAGCTATTGACTTGTTGTCCAAGGACGTAATTGAAGTTAACAAATGAGGTAAGTATCAGTACAACAAAAGTAAATAATACATGAGTTTTCTTCATCAGTAACGCTTTGCCCTCCGTTCAAAAAATTTCATTAACGGTTCCACATACGACTCATTCGATCTGACCGTGACCGTGTCAACCTGTAATTTCAGAAAATATTCTAACAACTCACGATGTCTTTTTAACCTGCGTCCTTTATAAGCGGTTCGAACTTTTTTATTGGATGTATCTACCCACTTTACGACACCGGTTTCGGCATCTCTCAACGGTACTAATCCTAAAGACGGTAATTCATTTTCCAACGGATCTTCGATCACGACATTCACCAGATCATGTTTTTTATTTGTCACCTTCATCTCTTTCTCATAATCAGATGACTGAAAATCACTCGCTAATATGATAATAGATCTTCTTTTGAGCAATTTATTTACATATGAAATTGCTCCGGCAATGTCCGTTCCTTTTCCTTTCGGCTCCGTTGTATATAATTCCCGTATCAGTCGTAGCGCATGTAAGCGTCCTTTACGGGGTGGTACCATTTTCTCAATGCGATCACTGAAAAGAACCAAACCGACTTTATCACTATTATTTATGGCACTAAAGGCCAAAACGGCACATAATTCAATTGCCAGATCCATTTTTCTTTGATTCTGACTGCCGAAAATACCACTGGAAGATATATCAACGCAAAGCATCAGGGTTTGTTCACGTTCTTCCTCGAATATTTTCACATAGGGCTCGCCTGTTCGTGCTGTGACATTCCAGTCGATTTTACGGATATCATCTCCGAATTGATACTCACGGACTTCAGAGAACACCATTCCCCTGCCCTTGAAAGCCGATTGATATTCTCCTCCAAACAGAGAATTGACCAATCCCTTGGTTCGAATTTCAAGTTTTCTAACTTTTTTAAAAATTTCTTTTGATATCATCTATAGGTGATATTCGTATGTAAATTTGTGATCAAATCCAGGATAGCTCCGATGTTTGAGCTAACGATAGCTTTCCTGCAAAAATTGCTGCAAAACTACGTTACGTACTTATTAAAAATTATTCATAAGTTTCAATGATTTTTTATTTAAGAATACAAAAGATCGTAAAACATTATTAACCTAAGAAATTAAACTAAGGATTTTTCATGGTAATAGGAGTTCCAAAAGAAATTAAATCACACGAGAATCGTGTTGCTCTTGTGCCAGCCGGTGTAGTTGAATTAACAAAAAACGGTCATACCGTTTATATTGAAAAGAATGCCGGTTTGGGAAGTGGATTCCCGGATAATAAATATATTGAGGCCGGAGCCGAAATCATAGAGGACGTTGAACGAGTTTGGGCAAAATCAGACATGATAATGAAGGTCAAAGAACCTATCCCTGTCGAATACCCAAGAATGCGCGAAGGGCAGATTATTTTTACGTATTTTCATTTTGCCGCAAGTGAAGAATTAACAAGAGCTGTTGTCGATTCAAAATGTATTGCAATAGCCTATGAAACAGTAGAAAAAGCCGATCATTCCCTCCCGCTTCTCATTCCAATGAGTGAAGTAGCCGGACGTATGTCGGTTCAGGAAGGTGCTAAATACCTGGAAAAAGCACAAGGTGGACGCGGTGTTCTTCTTGGTGGTATTCCCGGAGTACCCCCTGCTAATGTACTTGTTCTTGGTGGTGGTATCGTTGGCGTTAATGCTGCTAAAATAGCCGCCGGTATGGGCGCTAATGTGACTATGATGGATATTAATGTAGCCCGATTACGATATCTTGACGACATTATGCCTAAGAATGTTACAACAATAATGTCATCCGAGCATCACATACGCGAATTTTTACCCCATGTTGATCTCGCGATTGGTGCCGTACTTATCCCGGGTGCCAAAGCTCCACGGCTTATTACCCGTGATATGCTGAAGATAATGAAACCCGGATCTGTTATTGTTGATGTGGCTATCGATCAGGGTGGTTGTATTGAGACAGCGAAACCGACCACGCATGATCATCCGACATTTGTTGTTGATGGTGTCATCCATTATTGCGTAGCTAACATGCCCGGTGCTGTTCCTTTTACCAGTACGATCGGATTAACGAATGTTACCCTGCCCTATGCCGTTCAAATTGCTAATAAAGGCTGGAAAAAAGCAATGAATGAAAATCAGGAATTGGATAAAGGGTTAAACATTGCTAATGGAGTTATAACTTATAAAGATGTCGCTGAAGCATTTGACATGCAATGGGAAGAAATTTCTGCCGTATTGTAAGTCGTTTTTTTTAATTCCCAAAAAAGCGATTCCAATTAAGGGATCGCTTTTTTATTGAGATATAATTCTAATAGTCGGCTTATTCCTTGATAAAATCTACATACCGTAAAGCCGACTGTCCCGACGCTTTATCATTTACTTTCAATTTGAGTCGATATTTCCCGCTTTTTATATCACTTAAATCTATTTGCAGATTCTCTTTTGAATAATCATACGGAGATTCATATTTCAGGGTAAGGCCGACGTACGTATCTTTTTTTACCGGTTTTCCCTTTTTATTTAGCGGGATGATGCGATAATCGACATCAAAAACTGCATTTTGTCCCTGTTTTTTTTGTAAATGATATACTTCAAGATGAATCCACAAATTCTTTGAATGAGGAATATCGTTTTTGAATGGTACATAGAAGTGATACCCGGAGACTTTGTTATCATTGTCGAGCAAACTATCCTGATAACCCAAAACGATATCGCTCAATTCTAACCTGGTCTTATCTATGGTTAAGGGGTCATTGAAACTGACTTGTTCTTTCCCTGTACCTAATAAATAGGCCGGGAACGGATCATCCGGATTCTTTTCCTTCTTCTTTAAATTATACGCATCAACAGCAATCCTGGCGTGCATATCCTTATCTTTGTGTTCGACCTTAAATATCGTTTGGCTCGGTAATGCACCGTTATCTTTAGAAATCGACTTATCGAAATGTACATCCGGAAGTTGATTTATACTAGTGAGTTCCAACCAATTTTTATTCCAAAGCGTGATATTGTGTTTCACATAATAATCTACCTGATTTTTACGCATGTAAGCCGATGAATAGTTTTTTAATAGTACATGTTGAGGTTTCGAGTAGACAAATAAAATGCTGTATGGTTTATTATCCTGCCCAAGATATCTTGCCTGCTTGTATTTGATCCATATCTTCGGGAGTTCTTCGTTATAAGTTGATTTCTCTTTGGGTGCTTTTTCTTCCCTGTTTCTTATTTCCTGTTTATGCGTGGCGGAGGTATGTAACGGAGCATATGAATCGGCCGTCAGATTCTCCGATACCCAGGATGATTCAAGATTCAGAAACGCATTGCTGAAATAATTGTCTATTTGTTTTACCTGTTGGTAATAAAGCAATTGCATAATGGTTCCAATATTAAATGGCTTCGCATTAAAAGGAAAACGCCGTTGTCTGAAAACTGCAGGTGACATCAGTTCATCAAAAGATCTCAATAACCCGAATCCTCCTCCGCTGCCCGGACTGCCGAAAATAAAAATCACATGCCGATCCGGTTCATTGTTAAGATGATTATAAACCCAGATCTCATAGTTATTGTAATTGTTGTACTGTAAAATTGTATGTACGATATAATTTATTTTTCCTTCATCTTTCTGATCGGCCTGGCGCATAGCCGCCACCGGATTTAAACCGGCATAACTGGTATTGGAGCGCCCGCCTGTTTTATACAGCATTTCCCGGGCCCATGCCTCAATATTTGAACGATCAATCACGATCGTCCCTTTACGAAGTCGTGAAGGCGCACCGTATTTAACATAAATGGTTCCCCGATCGTCTGTACCATAAATCGTTGACGTGTTCTTTCGAAAATGTTCTTTAGCATATGCAATACGTTCGTAATGTTCGAGAAGACGTTCATTTATAAATGTTGTGGGAGTTGGGTCTTTTTGAATCCAAAAACCTCTTAACTCACTCATAACGCGGGGGTCGTCCTTTTTTAGCAGACGCATCATTTCCCTGAATTTTTGGGGGGTAAGCATCGGTTTAATCTGAAGTATTTCTTTAGATATGATATCATGATAAGTGCTTATATCCCTGGCTTTTAAAGCCCAGAAATACATAATACAGGCAGATTTATAATATTTAACAGCTTTTTTCTGAGTAGCAAGATTCATGTAAGCAAATCCTATACGGGGATCCACTTTTCCATTTTTCATCATTTTAACCCTTGCATTGAACCAGATGTCTAATGCCTTGACCCATTTACCATTTACTTTTTTGGTTACACCTTTATCGTAGGCGTCGTGATGTATGGGTTTTGCTAAATTATCCGAAATTCCCGGATAAACCTGTAGAAAAACGACTAATATCATTAATTTGAAACACAGCATAATGGAATGGCCTTTTGATATTGAGAGGAAACAGGATTGGGGAACCTGCCATATCTATATAAATCCCACTATTATTTAACAATTTTTATCGCATATAGTCAATATATTTATATACATAAGTTGATTTTATTTATTATTTGATCTTTAACCATATGCCAGTTAAGAAATTAAGAAAATCAAAAAATTTTGATCTTCATGTCATAAATGTTTCAACCATTCGTTTTCATTATCTTAAAGGTTATTTCATATTTTACTTTCAAAATATTTTTAACTGCGAGGCTGTCAGTCTTAGGATATCATAACGAATTTGCAGTAGATTTATCTAAGCCCGACAGTCTCCTGGAAATCACTTTTTTCATAATACTACACTCTTATAGATGGCACTGCAGAATATCAGCAAGCTTGTACAATCTGATCTGCCCTTAAAAGAAATTGAGCAGCATTTAAAAAAGCATCATTCCATCAAACTTGATCGTTTTGTCGGTTCTACATCATCATTCCTGATCCAGGCCTTACAAAAACGAGGGAGGAAAATATTAGCCGTATATCCTGAACACGAAAGTGCACAGTTTTTGAAGTCGGATCTCGATGCATTAGAAGTGCAAAATAACCTGCTGTTCCCGCCAACAAATCATAAGCCTTATGATTCCAGGCAGTTCCTGGATTCAGGAGCAATGGTTCATAGGTCGGAAGTACTCGAGTCCATATCTAATAATGACAGCTACACTATTATCACGTCATCCGAAGCTCTTTTTGATAAAATTGCTTCACCCGAATCATTTTCCAAGGCAACTTTAAAACTATCAAAAGGTGATCAATGGGAGCTCGAAGACCTCGAAGCTAACCTTCTGGATCAGGGGTATAGCCGTGTTAGTTTTGTTGATAACCCCGGTGAATTTGCTCAAAGAGGTGGTATTTTTGATGTTTTCCCATTTTCCGGCGAATATCCGGTACGCCTTGAGTTTTTTGGCGACGAAGTGGATTCGATTCGTGAATTTGACCCTGATTCACAACGATCTATAGCTTATCTGGACACTACCCATCTTGTTCCAAATGTGGATCAGCTCGATAAAGAACATAAAATGGATCTTTTCCAATACCTGGATGACGATACCATTGTAGTGGTTTTTAATCTGCCGCTTGTTTATGCGGAACTTGAAAAAAGATATCAAGCAGCCGGTGAGAGATACCTGGAACTTCATGATGATGAGGAATTGGATCTGCTGCCACCGGATGACCTGTTCCTGACTCCTGAAGTTTTCAAACAAAATATGGTGAATCACCCTTCTGTTTTTATGGGTGGATTATTAAGCCAGTTAAAAGCCGATTGGGAATTCGCTCTCGATGCATCACCTCAGCCTGATTTCAACTCAACCATAAAGTTATTAAAAGCCAATATCCGTGATCTGTCTGATAAAGGATATGATGTGTACATTCTGTGTGATAACGAAGGACAACGTGACCGGTTCGAGGATTTACTTGGTGAACATGATAAGAAGAACAGGTATCACCTTTCAATTGAAACCATTCACCAGGGTTTTCTGCTTCATAAGCAAGGGATTGCCATCTATACGGATCATCAGATCTTTAACCGGTATCACCGCCCAAATCTTAAATCCCAGCGTAAAAGAGGCGGGATTTCATTTAAAGAACTGCGGGATCTCAATGTTGGTGATTTTGTAGTACATGTTGATTATGGTATCGGTAAATTTGCCGGCTTTACAAAAATAAAAGTCCGTGATATTGAACAGGAAGCCGTAAAATTAAAGTATAAAGCCGATTCTGTTCTATATGTCAATCTCACCAGCTTACACAAACTGCAGAAATATTCGGGAAAAGATGGCACTCAACCCAAACTGACCAAGCTGGGTTCAGGTGAATGGGCACGAAAAAAAGCCAAGACTAAGAAAAGACTCAAGGATATTGCCCGTGATCTCATCGAATTATATGCCAAACGGAAAGCTCAAAAAGCCTTCGCTTATTCCAAAGACAATGAATGGCAAACGGAACTGGAAGCTTCTTTCAGATATGAAGAAACTCCCGATCAAATCAGTGCTATTGATGCCGTGAAAGATGACATGCAACAACCGACACCAATGGATCGGCTGGTTTGTGGTGATGTCGGTTTTGGGAAAACGGAGGTAGCTGTACGTGCAGCTTTTAAAGCGGTCATGAATAATAAGCAGGTTGCGCTCCTGGTTCCCACAACAATTCTTGCCGATCAGCATTATCAAACGTTCAAAGAACGAATGGCTAATTTTCCTGTTAAGGTTGATGTGATATCCCGTTTTCGTACTAAAGCTGAACAAAAAGAGATTCTGAAAAAAACGGCCGAAGGTAAAATAGATATCCTGGTTGGCACTCACCGGATTACCTCGAAAGATATAAAGTTTAAAGACCTGGGCTTATTGATTGTCGATGAGGAACAGCGATTCGGAGTATCCGCCAAAGAGAAACTGAAAGAATTCAGGGCTACCGTCGATGTATTGACATTAACAGCGACTCCCATCCCAAGAACATTGCATATGTCGTTGATGGGCGCAAGAGACCTGAGCATAATTAATACGCCACCTCCAAATCGTCAACCCGTGTATACGGAAATACACAGTTTCGACTCTAATCTGATCAGAGATGCCATAATGCAGGAAACAACCCGGGGCGGCCAGGTATTTATCATTCATAACCGCGTCAAAAATATCTCTGAGTTTGCGGATATGATCCAAAAACTTGTTCCCAATACCCGCGTTCGTTTTGCTCACGGACAGATGACAGGTACCCAGTTAGAAAAAATTATCACCCAGTTTTATCATCATAAATTTGACGTTTTGGTATCCACCAATATAGTGGAAAATGGCCTCGACATTTCAAATGCCAATACAATTATTATTAACCGGGCCGATCGTTTTGGGCTTTCTGAGTTACACCAGCTCCGCGGACGTGTCGGCCGCTCAAATCGAAAAGCTTATTGCTATCTCATAACACCGCCGTTGGAAGACCTTAGCGTAGAAGCAAGAAAACGATTATTGGCTCTTGAAGAGTATTCGGATCTCGGTTCAGGTTTTAATATTGCCATGCGCGATTTGGATATCAGGGGGGCAGGTGATGTGTTAGGTGCCGAACAAAGTGGTTTTATTAATGAAATCGGCTTTGAATTATATACGAAAATACTGAACGATGCTGTAAAAGAGTTGAAAGAAACAGAATTCAAAGGCCTGTTTGATGAAGTAGAAGTTAATGTCGATCATCCCGAAACATCCGTGGAATTCGATTTATCGGCATTACTTCCTAACAACTATGTAGCAGACAATGTCGAACGCTTGAACCTTTATAGAAAACTTGCGGAGGCCCAGGAACCGGAAGAAATAGATGACTGGAAAAGTGAAGTGACCGACAGATTTGGTCCATTACCCAATGAAGGTCAAAACCTAATTAAAGCCGCTTTTATAAAATTATATGCTTCAAGGTTGTTTATGACAAAGGTTACCATAAGAGCTAAGAAAATGTGGCTCATGTGTCCTAATTCAAAGACTGAAGACGGAGTTGCTTTTTATGAAGATGGTCGGTTTAAAAATATTGTTCAGAACCTGCAACAGAATTTTAAAGACAAATTTAAGGTTGTCCAAAAAAACGACTCTGTTCGCCTGGTGATAGATGACATACCTAATCTTGATGCCGCAATTACCTTTCTTCAGGAATTAGCGGATAAAAAGGAAGTAGCTAATCTTGCCTGATTATTATACTGAAATAATACACGAAGGCGGTGTTGTTGCTTTCCCTACAGAGACTGTCTATGGGTTAGGTGCTTCTGCATGGAATCGGGATGCCATACAAAAAGTATTTGATACCAAAGGCCGGCCGGCTGATAATCCGTTGATTGTTCACGTCTCAGGATTGGATATGGTTGAAGATTTTGCTCTAGAAATACCCACTGAGGCAAAACTACTGATTGATCACTTCTGGCCGGGGCCATTGACGCTTATTTTTAAAAAGAAACCAGAAGTATTGGATATTATAACGGCGGGTCTTGATACAGTAGCAATACGAATGCCGCGCCATCCCCTCGCTCTGGCATTGATCAGACAAGCCGGGCCATTAGTAGCTCCAAGCGCCAATACATCGGGCAAACCAAGCCCAACGAAACCCGAGCATGTGTATGAAGATTTCGGTTATGATTTTCCCGTCATCAACGGTGGATTTTGTGATGTAGGAATAGAATCGACTGTACTTGATCTTTCGATACGGCCATTTGAAATATTCCGGCCCGGTTACGTCAGCAGATCGGCAATAGAAAAAATTCTAAAATGTGAGATCCTGCCCTATCGTCAACATGATTCGGCCGAAAAACCGAAAAGTCCGGGTATGAAATATACCCATTACTCTCCTGATGCCGATGTTCGATGGTTATTACCTGATGAGACGATATCCGATCCTAATACTATCTATCTATTGCATTCGGATTTTGACGATATAAAGAGTCATAATAACATTATAAATTATTTTGGTGATTTTGATGCTATGACCCGTGAATTATATGATCGATTCAGACAAGCCGACCGGGAACATGTTACTACCATTGTTATTCAGCCTTTCGATAGTACTGCCACAAATGAATTACTCATAGCCTTACTTAACAGGATTTCTAAAGCTATAGGAAAAATTTATTAATGAAATGAACCACAGAATCATTTCATTTGTTTGATAGGTAAGCGATATTAGTTTTTGCATAAGATTTTCTAATGCATCTATAAATAACGTTTAATGATTTTATTAATAACGCCTGCATACTATATTAATTGATGCATTGTATGTTATTGCATTTAATAGTCTTAGGATAATTGCAAGAGTATTTAGATTTGATCTATATACGATTTTTGATAGACTACCAAACATAAACCTGAATTTTAAAAAAAACCGTTGTTGTTATGAGTAAGAATGAGATTTCACGAAAAGATTTTTTGAAACGCTTATCAATGGTAGGTGCCATAGGTATTGGAAGCAGTTCACTGTTAGCCGCCTGTGGTGGTGGTAAAAAAGAAGGTGCGTCTCAGTCAGAAATGAAATCATCTGCACAAGGTAGTACCGCTGAATCCGGCGCACAGGCTACGGCTGAAGCGGATCCCTGTACGGACATCAGTAGCTTGTCAGATGCTCAAAAGAAAATGCGCAAATCTCTACAGTATACGGGACACTCTCCTTATGCCGATAAAAGATGTGATAATTGTAATTTTTATACACCGGCTAAAGATGGAAGTTCCTGTGGTAGCTGCTCAGTTGTAGCAGGACCCATTAATCCTAAAGGGCATTGCACATCATGGGTTAAGAAACAAGCCTAAGAATTATATATTATTTTTTTAAGAGAAAGCTTCCTGAATTTCAGGGAGCTTTTTTTGTTTATCCATTAAATTACTAACCATCTCACATTATCTAACAAGCTGCCTATGTATATATTGATGCAAATCTTGAGAACATTTTAAATCACTACTACCCGCGTTCATTTAGCTTTAATGAAATTAATAAGTATTAACCTTATTTTATCATTATACTTAATACTGTATTAAACGTTTTACGGCAATAATTATATGAACTTAGAGTCCCAAGATAAGACTCCGGAACAAAGTGAGATTCTTCACAAACACAACCACGGACATGCGCATCACACTCACGGTAAAGATGTTAACAGTGGTCGATTAATTATCTCCATATTCTTGAACCTTATAATCACACTCGCTGAAGTTATTGGTGGTATCCTGTCCAATAGTTTGGCTTTGTTATCGGATGCATTACACAATTTCAGCGATACGGCTTCACTTGGAATATCCTACGGCGCCCGCCGTATATCCAAAAAGGAAGCAGATGAAGCCAAAACTTTTGGTTATAAAAGAGCGGAAATAATAGGTGCGTTTATCAATCTGATTATTCTTGTTATTGTTTCCCTTTACCTTGTACAGGAAGGTATACATCGTTTCTTTGAGCCTGAACCTATCAATGGGCCCATTATGCTGATAGTTGCCATTATAGGTTTAATCGGTAATTTTCTAACCGCCTGGCTTCTATTTAAAGGATCAAAAGAGAACATCAATATCCGGAGTGCTTACTTACATATACTTTCGGATACGCTATCGTCGGTTGGTGTTATCATAGCCAGTATTTTGATAATGTATTATCAGATTTATATAGTAGACACATTATTAACCATTGGTATTGCCATCTATATCCTTGTTGAAAGTTACATAATGTTAAAAGAAACTATCAGCATTCTTATGGAAAGCACACCCGGGAATCTCGATCTTGAAGAATTGGCAAGGGATATCAGCACCATTGAGGGTGTGAATAATATTCATCATATACATATCTGGAAAATTGACGAGAACAACACCTGCCTGGAAGCTCATATTCATATTGATAAACGTGATCTGGATGATATGGAACAAATAAAGGGTATGGTAAAAAATCGTCTTGATAAACATTTTAATATCGGTCATTCCACACTGGAATTTGAATTTGAAAAATGCAAAGAAGATTTAAATGGTGATTGTGTAGATCTTATTGCCGCAGAAGACTGATCTTATTCGGTTAATTTCTTTGCCAATTTCCGGATGTTATATTGATCAATAAAGGAACCAAATCTGTTGTTGCCTGAATACTATCGTGAGTATTCCTCACATTTACCTGCTTCGCTATCCATTTAACAATATTTAACAATTCCAATCAGGTATACCGATCTTCCTGTTTATCCTAAAGGTTCACCGTAATTATTCTGTGAAATAACAACGACTTTGCCTGGGGATCATCCAAATACGAAATGAAAGCACACTCATTAAATGATCTCTTACTTCAATAATAACCTGATTTTATCCCAATTGACTTTTCTCTACCCTTTGTGTATTCTTGCCTTTTAATATACTGTTTTGGAAGGATAACAGACTCTCACCCAATTATATGTGATTACGTATGAGGAAAAATTATTTCAAGGTTAAAAACATAGATTCCATACTTAAAGACAGCGAGGAAGGAAGCAGTAATAAACTGGTCCGGGCATTGGGATCATTCGATGTTGTCATGCTTGGTATCGGAGCTATTATTGGTGCTGGTATTTTTGCTACGATAGGTACCGCTGCCGCCGGTGATGCCGCACGACCAGGTGCCGGTCCTGCCCTGATGCTTTCTTTTGTTTTAACCGCTGTCGCTTGCGGTTTCTCGGCGCTTTGCTATGCTGAATTTGCCGCCATGGTTCCTATTTCCGGTAGTGCTTATACGTATTCTTATGCCAGCCTGGGTGAAATTGTAGCCTGGATCATCGGATGGGATTTAATTATCGAGTATGCCGTTGGTAACGTGGCTGTAGCCATTAGTTGGGCCAATTATTTTAAAACATTTGTAGCGGGATTTGGGATTCATATACCCAACTGGTTTTCGACCGATTACCAGACGGCGACCAGGATACCGGGATTAATTGAACATGCCCCGCATATATTCGGGATACCGATCGTCTTCAATTTCCTTGCGTTTGCTATCGTTGCGTTTATCACAATAATCCTGGTTGTCGGGGTCAAAGAAAGTGCCAAGTTCAATTCCGGCATGGTCATTCTAAAACTTATCGTGCTGGCAATCTTTATAATCGTTGGGTTTAATTATGTTAAACCTGCCAACTGGAGTCCTTTCGCACCAAATGGATGGGCAGGTATTCAGGCCGGAGCTGCAATCGTGTTTTTTGCATATATCGGTTTTGATGCCGTATCAACAGTAGCTGAAGAGGTAAAAAATCCTAAACGAGATATGCCAATTGGTATCATCGGGTCGTTGATTATCTGTACGGTCATTTATATAGTAGTAGCAGCGGTTTTCACCGGCATAATACCTTATAAAGCATTAGTAAATACACTTTCAACATCTCAGGCAGAGCCACTGACTTTAGCTCTTCAGTATGCTAATATTCAACAGTGGGGTAATTTCATAGTTGGCATTGTGGCCTTTGGAGCTGTTATTGCACATACAGCCGTACTGCTTGTTTTTCAACTGGGCCAACCACGAATATTCTTCTCGATGTCTCGTGACGGACTCCTTCCAAAAGTATTTTCTAAAGTACACCCGAAATTTCATACTCCTCACGTAACCACCATTTTAACAGGTGTAGCCGTCGGTGTAACAGCTATGTTCACTACAATAAGCGAAATGGTTGATTTAACAAATATTGGTACCCTTTTCGCCTTCATCCTTGTATGCGCCGGCATCATCATATTGCGTATTAAAGATCCCGACCGGGAACGTGGATTCCGTACCCCCTTGGTACCTTTTGTACCTGTCTTTGGAATAATAGCCTGTTTCTATTTAATGTTCGGACTCCCCTGGATAACCTGGCTGCGTTTCGCTTTATGGTTAATTATAGGACTCGTAATTTATTTCTCTTATGGTTACCATAAAAGTAAACTGAGAGCCAAATTAGCAGATGATGCTATCGGATAACAGGCATTATATTCTAATTATTGACACTATTCAGGATCATTTTTAATTGATCCTGATTCACGTCAAGTAACTTATTAGGGATTAATCTTTTCGTTAATTCCATCCAGTGTACATTACGCACAAATACTTCCTTAAATAACGGCAGTGATTCTTTTACCCGACCCATATTAGCGAGCTGCACAGCATGCCAGTACTTCATTTCGAGATTATCCGGAAACATTTTTTCGGCTGCACCATATTCTTCAAGGGCTCTTTGTGTATCCCCATGCTCTGTTGCCAGATCACCATTATTCATGTGCTCATAAGCCCGTTGTGCCTTTAGAAGCTTAGCGATATCATGAACTGCAGTTAGTGAATTATCCACCCTGAGATCAACCAGGCGATCTTCCCATTTTTTACCCGTTGCCATGCCCCTGACAACAAGTACCGCCGCCGATTGTTGTCCTCGTATGTCTCCACCCTGTCCTTGTGCTGCTTCAAGTGCTGCAACCAGGCGTTCGGCAAGTGGTTTACCCTCACTTTCACGAAATGCTTTTGCCATTGCCGGCCACACAGTGTTTCTTAACATCATATTTGCCTGAACTGAAAATTGATCCCCTTGCATGTCTCCAGCATCTGCCACACATTTTTTTCCTGTATAGGCCGCTACCCTGCCAGAAACATCTATCAACGCAACTTGCCGAAAATCTCGACCGTCATCGGTCGATATGAGCGAATCTAATGTTTGTTTGGCAGATAAACCTTTTTGCATTAATTCCAGGCCCATCTGACCGTACATTGGATTTACAAACGATTGTGTGGCGACAGCTCCTACTCCCGCTTTAGCCCATGTTACCGAGGTACCTACGGCAAACCAATGTGATTGTACAGCTACCCCTATATTACCTGTTTGGGCATCTTTTGCTACAATTGAAAATGTATGGGCCAGCGGTGATGAATATGGATCGAAATTCTTTTTCTGTGCCTGAACAGTCATAAAGAAACCGGTTATTATCAAAATGATCACTCCGAATACAAATTTCTTTATCCTCATAAGTATTTCCTCCTTTTTTCGTTACAACAATGAAGTTACATTTACATATAGATACTACAAAAATTATAGTGATAAATAGTAACAAATTATAAAGTTACAGTTATGAGCAACGGACCAGTACAATTTCCAATTGACGGAACATTAGACTTACACACATTCAATCCTCGTGATGTTAAACATCTCGTCCCTGATTACATCAAAGAATGCCGTAAGAGAAAAATATTGCATCTTCGCATCATACATGGCAAAGGAACCGGTGTTTTAAGACAAAAGGTGCACTCCATACTGAAAAAAAATCCCTATGTAGTTGATTATCATTTAGCCGGAATTGATGGTGGCAGCTGGGGGGCTACAATAGTAGATTTGAAACCAAAATAATTAATTTAATAATCACCAGATCCGTGTATCAACATTCTAAATACTTATACAGCATGTGATCTCTATAACTATACTATTACTGCTTTATAGCCAATTCTGTACGTATTTCAAATGTATCATAACTTAATTAACGTGAGATTTGTTTAAGAAGATGATTATGATACTTTAAAAACACATCTGTTATTTGTATAAAACAATCTTTCTGTAACCCGAATTAATCACGATAACTTTAAAAATAACAGCTATGTTTTAGAAGGCTTTACAAAACCGTTTTGTTGCCCAATATCTGCGTTTAAGGTAAAAATACTTTTTTAAAATCATTGAACAATTCAATTATATTTATCCCCGGACACCGGTGATATAAAATTTCAAATTTAAATGCACTTTAATACAAGATGAATAAAAAGATTGAAAAGAAGGTAGAATCACTTCATATTAATAATGTTAAGCGACATATTTTCTTATGTAGCGATCAAACCGAGCCTAAGTGTGCTCCTAAAAAGAAAGGTTTGGAATCCTGGAAATATCTTAAAAAACGTCTCAAAGAATTAGGGTTACAGGAAAGCGGAGAGGTTTATCGAACCAAAGCTAATTGTCTGCGTGTTTGCATGCAAGGCCCCATTGCCGTCGTCTATCCGGAAGGGATCTGGTACCGACAATGCACACCTGATGTATTGGAACGTATCATCCAGGAACATTTAATTGGTGGCCAACCTGTTGAAGAATACATTATCGCCCGTAACAATCACACAACTTTGGATCCCTTGTCGATGGAATCGAGTTAAATATATTATCCGCACTCTGCGTATTCAGAAAAAGTATTTTTAAGCTAACCATAAATCAAATAAAAAACGGACAACCGGGATTACACCGATGTCCGTTTTTTTTATAAATTTACTAACAGTTCCTGTATGTTTAAGGCAAGAGATAACTCAGATTAATCCATATCCTGATTTGAGTTATTACCGGGATTTTTTATATCAATACGTCTGATTAACAACAATCCGTTTCCTTTAATCATAATACCTGTGACACCGGCATTCATCATTTTTAAATCTTTAGCATTAACTTCGGTACCATTAATCGTTGCATTGGCGTTTCCATTTTTGACTAAAACAGATAATGTTATCCAATCATCACCATTTATTACCGTTTTTTGAGCTACTGTCGTTTGATTACCATTAACTAACTGATTAATCGATAAGGTACTATCATTGAATGAGATAACATTATAATTATCAGAATCCTGAATTCGATTAGCCAACCCGATTTCGCCATTGAAATTTACCGGTTTGAATACCACCTTTGCCTGGATATCAGAAACACGATTACCGAAACCGAATATAACCACACTATTATTGGGATTAAGGGATAAAACAGTATCCCCTTTTTCAGTTACAATTGTTGAGGCGTTTAAATCCTTTGGCCCACCATGATACCAACTGAAGTCGGATGCTAACATTTCAGGTGACCCGGGGCCGGGTGTCCAGAGCCATCCCCCTGCCTGCATAGTTGGAATTTTGGCAGTTGTTGTTTCCTGTTTCAATTTTTGTTTCTGCATCTCTTTCTTCAGGGATACAGTACCTATACCGTTCTTAAATACCAATTTAGCGCCATGATCACCCGTCTCAACCAGTAAAAAAACTCCAACCAGCGATATAATAAATGCCCCCAATTTGATGGATTGTTTTTTATGTTTATTCCACCATATCAGTATTAGACGGAAGGCTGCGTAAATACCAAAAAACCAGGCTGTGGCTTTTCCCCAATCGGCATGTTCTCCCACATCGTGGTACATACTTTTAGGGATAGTTAAATGCTCAGCTGCTTCTTTTCCAGAGAATACAGCGAGGATGGCCCCGATTGCACCTATAATAAATAGAAATACAGCTGCTTTTGACAACCATTCCTGCCTTTTGAAAATTAAGCTCAGAAAATCAAAAAATACGGCCAACAGTAAAGCTGCTATAGGTAGATGAACAATAATGGGATGAATGTTAGGTGCCCAACTTGGTAATAATTGCATAGCTCTTTGTATTATATTTATAAATTCTCAATTGACAATAAATGAAGTTTTAAACATGAAAAACGGCCAACTTCTGACACACTGATATTTTCTGTTTATTAAAAGAGAGTAAAAATATTATCAGATCAAATAGAAACCGCTAATAAACGTTTTTTAAAATGCTTGAGATGAATGATGAATATGAAATTATGGCATTTGGCAATTTAAACTAAAATTCAAAATAATTCACAATATTTCATAATGCCATAACGGTATTTCCTTTTTTTATTTTGGGAAATAAAAAAGTAAATAACGTAGTAATATGCCGATGATAATAGCCATAGTCCAGCTCATCAAAGTTCCCAATAAAATATACTCTGTCTCTTTACGCCCTGAACTCTTATCTGTACTGATTCGTAATATTGATTTTGCAGCAATAAGTAATCCCAATGCGGAATAAGCAGAAACTAAAACAAATGTCACAACTAAAATACGTTCAAAATAACCTATCCACTTTCCGGCTGCCTCCAACCCCTGATCTTCCTCGGGAAAGTCGAAATTATATTGAATAAGCTGTTGTATAACGATACCAACCGGCCAGATGACTAATGTGTAACCTAAAATTACCAACCATATATTCCCATTGAGGGTCATCTGGGCTATAAATCCCGGTATCTTTGGTCCTATACCCGTAAATATCCCCCACAACACCAGAATAATTATCACATGGCTGCCCTGATCCACAAAAAAATATCGCAGTTTTTCCGGCCGTTTTGATTTCCATACATCAATGAAAAAATGGGTTATGACAATAGTGATACCTATCCACCATGCCTGCCATTGGAATACAAACAGCCCTGCCAAACCGCCATGAAACAAACTGTGCATCCATAGAAATTTTGATTTCCCATGTTTTTCTCTTCGATCGGTTATCCAGCTATCCGGCTGAAGGGGAAAATCGGCAATTATATGTGCTGATAGTAATTTTATCAGAATCAAACTGTTGGCATCCATAGATAACTATTAATCTAAAATATGACGTTCAAAAAAAATTAGAGCCTCTTCTATTTCATTCCAGTGTGCCGATTGGAGCCTGTTATTTACGGCAGATTGAACAATGGACAATTTATCGGCTATTTGCTGTTGCGTAAGGCCAACACTACTCCAAAATACTGCTTCCGCTTGTGCAGACGTCCACCCTGTTACAATCACATCTGTAAGAACGGCAATTATATTAAAAATATCATCAAGCTTATCGTTACCGGTTAAAATCATAATTCTCTTTTTCAATTGTTTCAATTGATCCAGTCCCTGACCCGAATAACGGAAGGCTGTTCCATCAGAACTACCAACTGTTTTACCTGCAAATGTAATATCACCGATTCCAATTGAAATACGGGCATCTATTTTTGTTTTAAAATTGCCTGCCATACCATATTTAATCATACAGCGCATTTGAATAGCTTTTCGAAACGCCTGTTGCACATTTTCCGTCAAGAACTGAACACTATCACCTCTAAGAACGTCATACTTATCGTTATTACTTTTCATCTTCTCAAGGACTTTCCAAAGAAGCTGTTCAAGTTCTTTTCGCCGCTTCGGTACAAGATTTGAGGAATTGACGATATCTCCTGTAAGTACTGCAACCTTTTTCATAGTTAATTAACCGGAATCAATAATATTATCATGTTTATTAATGATTATATATAATTATCTGTATAATAATCGATAATATCAAATTATCTATTATTAACATGATTTTTTACTTAATCTTAATGATACTATAGAAATACCTGTTATTTTAGTTTCCATAAGGAAAGGGGGGTAATCTCATCAACTTCAACTGCAATGATTATTCGTAACAAAACAATAACATTACTTACATAAAAAGTCATTAATTTAAAGGTTAACATAACATTTATTTTACTGGTTGGTTATACATTTATATCTTTAACTCCTTATTTGACAGGTATAAAATCATTACGGTTAAAAAAATAAAATTATTAAATGCTTGATATCATATTAATATTTATCATTGGTTGTATAATCAGTGGATTTGGATCAATAACAGGGTTTGGTGGCGGTGTTATTATGGTTCCCATTTTAGTAGTTTTTTTTAAAGTACCGATCACCACAGCTATTGGATCCGTTTCTGTTGCACTGCTGCCCTCCTCTATAATTTCTTCGATCTTTAATCACAGGTATGGTTTTACAGATTACAAAGTTGGGTTTTTATTGGAAATACCTACAATCATCGGAGCTATATTCGGAGCTATGCTGACAGCCATTATAGCAGTCAATAAACTTGAATTCATCTTTTCTGGTTTTGTAATCCTTATGGGAATTCAAATGTTTTTCAAGGAAAAAAAAGAAGAGACCCGTATATCAGCCTGGTTAAAAAAACTGAATAAAATGAAACCGAGTTTCGAAAGAAAAACGGAACACGGAGTTTATCATTTCAGTGGTGTAATAACATCCATCTTTGGGCTTTTAGTTGGGACCATTGCCGGTATGTTTGGTGTTGGCGGGGGGTTTCTTAAGGGTCCGGTAATGATTAAGGTATTTAAAATTCCTGCCCGAATTGCTGCGGCCACGGCCTTATTCATGATCGTCTTTACCAGCTTGACATCATCTATCACCCACTATTTTCTTGGCCACGTTCACTGGACCTCCGCAGTGCCGGTGACAGCATCATTCATCGTAGGATCATTGATCGGCAATCAGTTCACCAGCAGTACAAGAGAGGATTTTCTGAAAAAACTCATCGGCGTTGCCTTATTATTGGCCGGTGTATTTATTTTAATCAATTCCCATATACGATAAAAATATTTAGTGTAATAAATGCATAGTACTACAAATCAGAATAAGTCATTGTATAACAAAGCCTGATCTTTTCAAGACAATAAATAACAATTAAAAAGCAATAATGATTTATATTTCCTGATTCTATATATCTATCATTAAGTAAAAGAGGTTTAAATTACATCAGGAGAGTTACGATGACTTCAGTACATTTACACTTGCTTTTAAATCATGTACCAATATTTACCACTTTTTTTTCAATACTCTTTATATTATGGGGTTCTGTTTTCAAAAAAAATGAGATCTTCAAAATAGGTTTGTCAGGGTTTATAATTGGTGCGATTTTTGTAATTCCGGTTTTTCTGTCAGGTCAATCAAGCGAAGAAACAATTGAATCGCTGCAGGGTATTTCAAAAAGTTTTCTGGATAATCACGAAGAATTTGCTGAAGCTTCATTGTGGTTGACACTTCTTCTTGGAGTATTCGGTATAATTGGCTTTTTCAGGAATCGGTTACCTCTCAAAATCAGTAAACTCTATGTAACAATCCTTGTTGTTCTCAGCATTATTACAGCCGGTTCAATATCATATACGGCATATTTAGGCGGAAATATACGTCATACTGAGTTACAACAAACAACAACACAGACTCAGCATAATTCGGGGGCAGGAGAAACAAACGACGATATATTCATGCAGTAATTGCATATTTGATTAAGTAAAAATATTTTTAATTATTGTCGCTTATTTCAGAGCATTATTCCTTAAGAAACTCCTCCCGAAACCTGTCTGCTCTGTCAAATACTTTCGGATTCATAAACTTAATGGCAAAGAAAACCGTCAATATCGTACCCGAAAATATGGCAATCATAATCATTATTTGATATCGTATGGCTGTAAGCGGTGAACTGCCGCTGAGGATCTGACCGGTCATCATACCTGGAAGCGAAACCAGGCCAATAGTTGCCATAGTCGCCAATGTCGGATTAGCTACCTGTTTAAGTGCATCTGTATAAAACGGAAAAAGGGCCTCGCTCCTTGTGGCACCGGAAGCAAGATAATAATGATACATTGATCGGTTACGGTTCAGCGAATAATAAAAAGCATGAATACCAATTACATTACTCCTCAAACAATT
The DNA here is from genome assembly GCA_035267045.1 of Balneolales bacterium. Lineage (GTDB taxonomy): Bacteria > Bacteroidota > Rhodothermia > Balneolales > DATFMH01 > DATFMH01. The sequence continues at coordinate 10,895 of DATFMH010000200.1, read as the reverse complement.
ACCAAGTATCATCCCGGTGATCGGTATTAAATATTGTGCTGTAGTTACATCCTGCAATCTAATTACCACACCCAGAAAAAAGAAATCAGTAATTACAATTCCCAATAAGGTTGCAATGAAAACGGGTATGAATAATGACTTCAATTTCATCTCACTACGATCGATAGTGGCAATATCCGATACTATGATCATGATTGTCATCCAGCCGATATTTAACCAAGCATTATCGAGTTTGAATAAATATTCAAGATAATACCCTACAAAAAGCAATTGAAGGGTCATCCTGATGGTTGAGACAAGCAATTTGGAAACCAGGCGGGTCTTGTAATAAATAAGAATCCACGCAGGTATAATTAGGGCTATAAAACCAATGAAAAGACGCAGCCAACTAATATCGATAATATGCATATGAAATTATTTATTGAGTTCAATAATGCGATCACATTTTTTTACCCATTCCGGATCGTGTGAAGTTGTCAATACGGTCAAATCCTTATTTTCAAGAAATAATTTGATTACCTTTTGCTTTGTTTCGGCATCCAGTGCAGATGTTGGCTCATCTAATAATATAAAATTACGATTTAGCAATAGACAAAGAGCTAATCCTATTCTTTGTTTCTGTCCTTCGGAGATATCTGTGAATTTCTTTGATAAAATAGTTTTATCAAGGTTCAAAGCGTGTAAAATACCTATAATATCCTCATCAGCATGCGATAGATCGTTATTCCTTTTAAACTGAAAGGGAAATTGTATAACATCTTCAACAGATCCTGACCCAAACATAAAATCCTGGGGTAACCAAGCCACCGAAGATCTTATAACATGAATATTATTTTCTGTGACAGGTATACCGTTCCAAAATATTTCCCCTGAATCAGGTTTTATAAATCCCAAAATGAGATTTATTATTGTACTTTTACCGATTCCGGATGTTCCTTTTATAACTATTTTCTCATGCTCTTCAATAGTCAGATTAAACTTGTTGAGAACCACCTCATTCCCGAATTTCAGGTAAATATCTTTTAATTCCAGCATTCAATAATAAAATAATTCTGATAGTTATTATTTATCATATTACAGCACAATAATATAGGATAACCATTCCGTTAATCAATTGTTTAGAAAAGCCTGTGATATTTCTGCATCCGGCATATGAATACCAATCAAATTATTGAATAGTATTATCACTAATTTCACCCTGATAATTCATTACCGGAAGGCTTGGCAAAACCTTCTGCTACTTTTTATAGAATTGTTAATTTATTATATATATTTTCTTATCAAGTTCTAATCCACCATTATCATCCGATTGTTCAATGAGGGCCCCATTTCACCCCATTATAATTACATTTTTTACACTACTAACGTTCTTAGGTAGCTCTGTTTACGGACAAAAATCAACGGCTACGCCGATTACTAATATTGCTCCGTCTGTTCATAGTTACCATTTTTTGAACCTGAGCAATAATAAAGTTCATGAGAATGTACCGAATGGTACCGTTATAGGTACATTCCATTATGATGAATCTGCAAATAATTCTTCTGAACTTCACTTTATCCTCACTGATAACGCCGGTGGCCGATTCGCACTAAATGACAGCCTGTTACTTGTTCATAATACCTCATTAATTGACTATGAGACCCAAAAAACGTACAACGTTACTGTCAGGGCTATCAGTCTTAATGGGGAGTCTTATGAAAAAACCTTTGCCATACATATACTAAATGCCAATGACCCTCCAAACGATATCTCTCTTTCAAATTCAACAGTTGCAGAAAACAGCTCACCGGGAACATTCATTGCAAATATAAAGGGAACTGATCCGGACAGCTCCGATGTTTTATCTTTTTCGATTCATAAAGATGTAAATCATGATTTTGCTATACATAATAATAGTCTTGTTGTTTCCGACAGTGCACATATCGACTATGAAAAAACACCATATTTACATCTTGTAATAAGAGCTACAGATAAAAAAGGAGCTGCTTACAATAAATCTTTTTCCATAAAAGTACTAAATCAAAATGATGCTCCAACCGCTGTAAAATTGACGAATACGGTTATTAAAGAAAATTTACCAGTTGGCACATTCATCGGTACACTCAGTTCCGTAGATGAAGATTCTTCTGATACACACGATTATGATCTTCTCAATAATGCCGGTGGTGCATTTGCGTTATTTGGCAATTCGTTAGTTGTTGCTGATTCCAGCCGTTTGAATTATGAAGCCGACTCCACGTTAACCATCACCATCCGATCCACAGATAATAAAGGCCTTTATGTGGAACAACCTATTACAATTCATATTCGTAATATTAATGAGTCCCCGGAAATAACAGGTATTACTGATCTTCAGACGAATGAAGATATACCAACGGATACGCTTCATTTTCAAATCTCTGATCCGGAGACTCCACCCCGTTTTTTAAGTTTGTTAGCAACAACATCTGATACCGCACTTGTAGCTGACAGTAATATTGTGATTGGTGGATCCCAAAATAACCGTTGGTTGTTCATCCGTTCTAATCATGATTCATCCGGTATCGCCGATATTTATTTACATGTAAGTGACGGGGTAAATGTATCAACACGGAAAATTAAACTAACGGTTCATCCCGTTAATGATTTCCCCGTTGTAGTGACAAACGATGGTATTAAATTAGATGAAGGAAGCGGCAAGATATTTAGTAAAAAGAATCTGTTCGTTACCGATGTTGATAATACTCCCGGGCAACTGAGATTCAAGGTGACAGAACTACCTGAGCACGGCTCTATTTATATAGATACGACCCGTATAAAAAAAGATGAATGGTTCACTCAAAAGGATATCGATAAGGGACGAATACGATATATTCACGATGGAAGTGAGACAACGAATGATCAATTTAAATTTAATATTTCTGATGGTTCCGGGGGGAGGATCAATAAACAATATTTCGATATCACCATAAACCCGGTTAATGATCCGCCAACAATAACTAAAATATCGGATGCTGCCACATTAGAAGATACACCTACACAAAGCATTCCTTTTACTATCAACGATGCCGAAACACCTCCAACCTATCTTGAAGTAAGCGGCAACTCAACTAATATTAAATTGCTACCGGACAGTAATATTGTTATAGACGGTTTGGGAAAAGATCGAACGATCACAATGACCCCGGCACCCAATCAATATGGAAGCAGCATCGTCACCGTTATTGTGAGTGATGGAGAGGCACATAAAGTCGACAAATTCAAATTAACTGTAAAACCGGTAGATGATGCACCGGTTATTGTTCCAATTATGGCTCAGGAAACGAAGGAAGATGTAACTGCTAAAATTAAATTCCAGGTAAAAGATATTGATACAGATATATCGAAGCTGAAAACATGGGCTTCGTCCTCCAATGAAATGCTTGTACAAAAAGACGCCATTCATATATCAGCCAAGGGACATAAACGAGTATTGAGTATCTCTCCAACAAACGATTTATCCGGACATACGAATATTACATTATATTGCAGTGACGGTGATTCGACATCCAAATATACTTTCAATCTAAATGTAACGCCTGTTAATGATCCCCCGGATGTTTTTGCTCTATTCACGGCAGACACATACGTGAATATTGATACAATGGCCATTACTTTTTCCTGGGAAAAAGCCATTGATAAAGAGCATGATCCCGTCTCCTATATTCTTCATATTAAAGGAGATAATTATGATACAACGGTTACCCATATAAAGAACAATCAATATATATTTACCAATAAAAATGCTTTAAAACCCAATGCCCTTTATGATTGGTCCGTTTCCGCTACCGACGGTCATGATACCACTGTTTGCATGCTTGCCAAGGATTTCATTGCACCTAAAGTTCCGGGTGCACCCAATGCCTTCAAAATGTCTCCAAATTATCCGAATCCCTTTAATCCGACAACAACCATACATTACCAGGTTCCGATTACTTCTAATGTTATTTTATCCATTTATGATATGTTAGGCAGGAAAGTGACGGAACTGGTTCATAAACATCAACAACCGGGCAGATATGATGTGGAATGGAATGCTGCAGGTCAGGCCAGCGGTGTATATATTTATCAAATTGTTGCTGTGGGCGATAATGGGAACAAAAAATATGTTGATACCCGTAAGATGATACTCGTTAAGTAATTTCGTCTCTGAACGCCATTCTTCATCAAGCTGTTTACGTACTAAAACAACTTGAATTTAAAGGATCTTTCATGGAAGATTATAACGTACGTAAGTATTTGATTAACATGCTAAAAGGTGGAAATGCGCATGTGGAAATCGATAAAGCGCTTGATGGTTTGTCAGTGAATATGTGTGGAAAAAAACCTGATAATGTTCCATATACCATCTGGCAGCTTGCTTATCACTTGAGAATCTCACAATGGGACATCGTCGAATTCTGCCGTAACCCTGATTATCAATCGCCTGGCTGGCCAGAAGGATATTGGCCGGATACCGAGGCTCCTGAAAACGAAAAAACATGGGAAGAAACAAAGACTGCATTACTCAGTGATAAACAAGACATGATTGATATGGTTGCTGATCAGGAAAATGAACTTTTCGCTCCTTTTGAACATGGAAATGGACAAAATCTATTTAGGGAAGCCTGCTTAATTATCGATCATAATTCCTATCACATCGGGCAAATAATCTTGATAAGGAAATTACTTAATGCCTGGTAGATCTTTCAGGTTAATAATCAATACTCGTATTACTTTTTGCTCAATTTCCTTTAATTAAATACTTTAATAGCATATAATTAAATAATATTGAGTTAGTAGCTTTTTTTATTAGCAACTCAACAATTCTCTAATTAGCGCCGTTAATTACATAAACAATCATTAAAGAAAAAGGCGCTATTATCATGAAGAAACGGTCGTATTTATTACCCTTGCTTCTACTTTTTTTATTGGTTAGTTGTTCTTCAAAAATTAGCCTGATCCAAAATAAGACGACGAAGAATGTTGTCCTTTCATCCCTGAGAGTTCATCTTAACAATTTTGACAGGGATCAATTTTACAGTGGAGATTATGCTTCATTACTTCTTTCATTAAGGACCGAAGAGCCTAACAGTGCCGATTTAAATGATGTTCATCGCGCATTTAATAAAAGGCAAAATAATTTTGTAAAGCAGGAACTCGATACAACATATACCCTATTTAAAAATGCCCTAAAAAAGTATAATTGGAATTTGTTACCCATAAACTCTTTAAAGGGTAAAACTGAGTATGACGAATATGGATATCCTAAAAGTGACAAAGTCAAACCTTTCAATAAACAGGCCGATGCCGCATTAAAAATTACCATATATCTCTCAACCGATGATTTTCAGAGAAATTATACGTCACCAGATGATTATCAGATAAATTACCGCCCCAAAATGACCATGGCGATAGAAATGGTTGACTCCGGGGGTAATACCATTTGGAAAAATCAGGCTTATGTTAATGCGGATAAACAAATCATAATTGACGAAAATAATATAGGTAGCATCCGTCGTCTTGAGATTGAACAATCTCCCAAGTTGGCTGATATGGTCAGGAAAGCGTTGAATAAGTTACTTGCTAATAATATAAAACCAGCTGAAACGACTAAGTGAACGTGAACATTAAAAACAATTTAAAATCTTAGGATCACACTACATTTACTTCCCTTTCGAGGGTTATATCAAATTTATCTTTTACCGATTTTCGGATTTCCGATGACAAATTGAATATCTCCCGGCCACTCGCACCGCCATGATTAACTAATACAAGGGCCTGATTTTTATATGTACCCGTATTTCCAACCGCTTTCCCTTTCCACCCGCATTGCTGGATTAACCAACCGGCCGGAACTTTCATTTTATGAGTGTCAACCGGGTAGCCCGGTATACTCTTATATTTCAGTTTCAGTTTCTCAAATCGGGATTTCAGTATTTCGGGATTTTTAAAGAAACTTCCGGCGTTTCCTATCTTGTCAGGATCCGGTAATTTTGATTTACGTATTTTTATGACGGCATCACTCACAGCTTTAATGGTGATGTTGTTATTGTCATATCCCATCTCCTCAAGGGTTGACTGTAGTGTACCATATGAAAGATTAAATACCGGCTTTTTATTTAATCGTAAAACAACAGACGTTATAACATATCGGCCTTTCAGTTCATGTTTAAACACACTGTCTCTATAGCCAAATTTGCAATCTTCCTTCCTAAATAACTTTTTTTCCCCTGTCTTAAGATCGATAGCTTCAAGAGAATCGAACACATCTTTTATTTCAACACCGTAAGCACCTATATTTTGCAGTGGTGCTGCTCCAACCGTACCTGGTATAAAGGATAAATTTTCAACGCCGGCATAGTTGTGTTGTACACAATAAATTACAAGATCATGCCATAACACACCTGCACCTGCTTTTACCCAGACATTCTCATTATCCTTCTTTATTACGGATATATCCTTGATATCCATTTTCAGTATTAACCCCTGAAAATCATCTACGAAAAGAACATTACTTCCCCCTCCCAATACCATCTTATTCATATTATTATATGAGTTGTCACAAATTATCTCAATTAACTGTTCTTCATTAGTAATTTCAGCCAATAATGACGCTTTGGCATTGACTCCTAATGTATTAAGATTTTTGAGAGGATAATCTTCGTAAATTTTCACAAATAGTTAAGATTAACGGGTTACTGTAATATGAAAAGTATTATTAAGAGGTAAAAATAAACGGAAAATGATTGAAATAAAGTTAATCATTAATAACAGGTCACCCAATTTAAAAATAGTAACCCCTGAAATAACCACTCATCGATATCATCCTGAACCGGATTCAGAATTTTGAAAACTATCGGTATGATATCATATGTCATACAAATAAATCATACAGATACCTGTTCGGTTATCTGGTATGAGAATGAAATGTTTGGCTTACCATCCCAAGAAACCGCAAGTGATGCTTATGGGTCAATGTTATATGCCTGTAAACCCAAAGTTTAGCCCAGTCTTCAATGAACAGCCAAACAATGCAATACAGGGTTACATATCCAATGTACGACCATGGTATAGCAGTGACAAATATCCCCATTCCAACTAATAATGCAGCTATGACCGGGGTAGATATTATTGCCACTGACAATAATTTTGATGGATAAGGTTTTGTATAAAATGGTTTCTTGGTACGGGCGACAATAAGCGTTAAGTGACCTGCTACGACCAGTTTGTAGAATATCAAAGATTGTATCAGGGGATCACTTAGATGAAATACTTCTTTAACAATGAATAACAAGCCAAATGTCTCAATAACCCCAATAGCGCCTAATACAGTAGAAACGGTTAACACACGTCTCATATCCCATCGTACCGGGTTGGGATCAAGCCAGGTCCGGTCATTGGCTATCGCCATGATCGGTAAATCATTTAACAAGGCCAGAAGTATGATCATTATGGCTGTTATAGGGTAAAAATTAAAAGCAATCATGGCTAAAACCATGAAAAACATGATCCGGATCGTCTCTACGATGCGATAAATGGCATAACTGTTCATGCGCTCAAATATCCGACGCGCTTCCTCGACAGCTTTAATAATGACCGATAATCCGGGTGCGGTAAGTACAAGGTCTGCTGCGGATCTTGCGGCATCCGTAGCTCCACTAACAGCGATACCAACATCCGCCTGTTTTAAAGCAGGTGCATCATTAACCCCGTCACCTGTCATTCCAACTATATGGCCTTCATTCTGAAAGGTTTTGACAATATTATATTTGTGTTCAGGGAACACCTGGGCAAACCCATCCAGTTTCTCTATTTCGATTTCATTCGACTTCCTTTTGCCATCGCCATCGAATATATGTTCGGAAACTTCAATATTCGTACCCAAATGCAATTGCTGGGACGTTTCTTTGGCTATCGCAAGATTATCGCCGGTGATCATCTTAACATCAATTCCATGATCTTCTGCCCGTTCAATAGTATCAGCGGAATCTTCTCTCGGCGGATCAAACATTGGTAAAAGACCGAGAAACTGCCACTTCCCGCCGTCATTACATCTCGCAACACCCAGTGTCCGGTAACCTTTGTGGGCAAACATATTTACCTTTTTATTTACCTCTTCCCTCATCTGTTTATCGGGATGACATAAATCAAGTATTACCTGGGGCGCCCCTTTACTAACCTTGAATGATTCACTGTCCGGTCCTGTTATTTCTGCTTCTGTACGTTTACGTACAGGATCGAAGGGTATAAATTTTTTCTGATTATATTTTTTTAAAAGAGACTGATCATCCAGCCCTTTTATTACAGCATTATCAATGACATCCTGATTTTCAGCTTTTGAAGCCAACGCACCCGCTAAAATAATTTCATTTTTATCAGAGGTTGCAAAAAAAGCCGGCTCATCTATCGTCAATTTATTCTGAGTCAGTGTTCCCGTTTTATCCGAACAAAGAATATCCATACCGGCCATCTCTTCAACCGATTCCAGTCGGGAGACAATGGCCTTCATTTTTGACAAAGACTTCGCCCCGACCGCCATCGTAACAGAAAGTACTGCCGGCATAGCAACAGGAATGGAAGCAACGGTCAAAATCAATGCAAACTGCATCAGATGCAGAAAGCTGGCACCACGGAATAATTGAACAATGATCAAAATTACGACGAGAACCAAACTTATTTGTATAAGGTAATCACCAATATTAAGTACAGCCTTTTGAAAATGGGAAGGCTGTTGCTTACCGGAAACTAGTTGCGCTGTTTTACCAAAGAATGTATCCGTTCCGGTCATGGAAACCATGGCCAACATCTCACCCTGTTTAACAACCGACCCGGAATAGGCTACTCCTCCCTCTTTTTTATTGACGGGTAACGATTCTCCAGTTAAAGCGGATTGGTCAACGCTTATATAATCTCCATCGACAAGTTTTACATCCGCCGGTACGACATCTCCGAGACGTAATCGTATGATATCGCCCGGGACCAAATCAGCGGCTTCTATTTGATCCCACTCACCGTCACGCAAAGCACGAGCTTTAAGTGCCAGCTGTTTCTTTAGCTCATCAATAGCATTTGCCGCCTGGTTCTCCTGAAGAAAACCCACAAGGGCATTGAATAACAATAATATAAAAATGATTATCAGATCCGGCCAATGTTTAAGAATAGCAGATAAAATGGCTGCTACTTCAATCATCCATGGTATTGGTCCCCAAAAGTATGACAAAAATTTCTGTAAGGTACTTGTCTTTTGTTCTTCAAGCTGATTGGGTCCATATTTTTCCAGCCGTTTTTGAGCTTCATCAGACGTTAAGCCCCCGGAAGTCGCATCTAATTTTTTTTGAAGATCTTCAATGGCTATGCTTTCCAATTCGGTTCGTTCGTTACCACCCTCATTATCACTATCTGAATTCACGGTTTGGGTATCCGAATCTTCCATTATTCATCCTTTAAAATTATTCTTTAAATAATATTCAAAGCGCTATAATACCTTTGCTTAGCACTTATAATATATATAAGCAATTTATTTTATTTCTATTAATGACAACAGGTTAGAATCAAATATTATTGCCCGGTATCTTAGGTCATAAATCATCTTTTAAAAATTTTAATTTAGATCAGATTCTTATTGTCTTGTTTTATTTATGATTATCGGTTCCAGGGTAATTTTAATACCTTGCATCGCAGTTTCCTGATCAGGAAGAATCTCACAATTATCCCATATTCCGGTTATTAAAGTGCCAGCGTATTCTTCGGAAAGATTCCTTTTTTTCCATTTTTTGATAAGCATTCATGTAGTCGTATTCGAAAGAATGGTACTCTACGCGGATTATATTTTCGTTTACCCCATACATAATCATATACCATACTCTTTTTAGGCATACAGATGACACCGGCATTCAACCAGTATTTAACTTTCTTATAGTCAGCATTAGCCCCGTACCGAAACTGTGTGAGACGGCAAAAGTTGCATGATTACCCGTTAAACCGGCTTTTTGGGCATAGATTCCAACAAAACTAAAGAGAATAATACTTTTAAATCCGATGATGGTTGCCGCAAAAAACTCCATAAGGTTGTTTTCTTATTACTGATGAATCACCGGGCGGTTAACACCGGATCATGAAATGGATAACTGAATATCTGTATCAATGCTACAAAACATAAATTCAAGCCTGTGGACACAGACCAAATTCCATCATGAACAAAAAGGGTAATATTTACTGCAGACGGGATAATGATTTTAAGGACTATGAATAAAAGTATGGCAAAAGCTCCCATTTGAATAATATCGGTTATCAAGGAACTTCGAATCCACCTTTTAGGGAATAAGCTAATGTCAGACCGGTAAACACTATGATTGCCATGGTATTACACAAACTACCACGCGAACCGAAATAAGCACAAATTAAGACCATACCTTATTAAATAACCTGAATCCTATAACCAATGAAAACATAATGACGGCATCTCTGCCCTATTTAGATTGAAGAAAGTTATGAATATTAGTTATCCTCCTTTTTTCCTCCTTCTGAAAATGATCCAGCCTATTGTCAAAAAAGATCCGTAATAACTGGCATAAGCTAAACCGCCCACTATTCCAAAATCTCTGCCAAGATTTGCGGCGGTTGTAATTGATTTGGCAAATATCCAGGATATAACAAGACTGGAAGTAGGCATCCAGAATCCAGGCTCTTTTTTTGTTCCCGATTTACCTTTAAAAAAACCTTCAATAGAATGGGATATTGGTGATATAACATATAAGATCACACTGGTACCTAAAACAAGTTACCATTGATAGATAATCGAATTCGTCATATATATTTTGTAATCCGACCGGGGGAAATCATAAGCAATTTCACCTTAAATATAGTTGGACAGAAATATAGTTGGACAGCATAT
>DATFMH010000199.1:0-10394 GCA_035267045.1 Balneolales bacterium | reverse complement strand
CATAAACCTTTACCCAAATACCATTCCGCGATTTTCTAACCTGCATTTTGGTTTTATATATCACTACCCCAATTTTTAAGTCAAGACATCATTTTAAAATGCACTAATCTTTTTTTAGTCAGTGTAGAATTTTTTTTAAAGTTATATTATCATAAATGTTTGATAATTATCTATATAGCAATAGTATAAAACGAGTGGTCAGAATATGATTAATTTTAAGGAATCCCCAAAAGTATAGATTCTGTAATTGATTGTTTCTTCCAAATATCAACACTTTTATTACCTGATCATTGATATAAATTTATACTTGTTTATGAGTTTTTTTCACCCTTCAATCATTTGTTTCGTAACCTCTATGTAAAAAGACACAAAAAAAGGAATAACCTTACAGCACTTTCAATAAAAAAATATTATTTGAGAAAAAGTCCCTTTTTAAAATTGATTAGGCGTGACTAAAAGAGAAAATTTTATTCAATTTTAGTAAACTGTTTTAGTGATCATTTTTATAAATAATTTCTTGGAATCACGCTAAATTATTGTCTTCCATGATGCTGTAGGAATACTACCTGGAAAGGGCGCCGGTTCTGTATTCGAGGTATTGGTTGATAGTATTATAAACAAATGAGAAATAATAACTTATATTAATTTTATTTTTAGCAAAATTTCTGTTGCTAAACACCTTGTAATACAGTACAATATAAGTGTAAACTATCATTCAAATTTTTAGCTGGAGGACAGCCTATGAATGAGCAACAGTTCCTCGATGATGCCGAAGACGGCGACGTCGGGAAAGTTTTATCCTATCTTAGCAATGGTGGCAATGTGAATGTTACCGATGAACACAACAGAACAGCCCTCTTGAAAGCTTCGAAACATGGTCACCTCGATATCGTAAATATTTTACTTGAGCACAATGCAGATGTAAATCTTCGTGATAATCGGGGCACCAGTGCGTTATATTGGGCTGTGGAAAAAAATCATTCCGAAATTGTACAGATGCTAATTTCGCATCGTGCAGATGTTAATGTTCTGGATGATAGGGGGTGGTCGGCTCTTGATCATGCAAGAGCTACAAAGAATGACGAATTGGCTAACCTGCTACAAGAAGCGGGGGCAACAGCAAATATTGTTTAGTAGTATTATTATTTGTTGACATTTATTATGAATCTGGGGAAGTCCCGGTTGAATAGACCGGGACTTTTTTAATGTTTTCTTTTTTTTCGCCTTTTGCCGGTAGTTTTAACCTGACGAACTTGTTCAGCTGAATAGATCAGGAATATCGTTGGCCGTTTGTCCAGTTCAGGTAATAGGTCATTTTTCCATTTTGTAATGGATTTCGAAATAATGATTTCGTTGGGCAGGGTAATATCCGTGGCAGTGCAAAGATAGGTATTGGGATCACAGTTATGGAGAATATCTTTAAGAAGTTCCATATTTCGGAATGGGGTCTCCATGAAAATCTGGGTTTGATTCTGATATCTTGATATTTCCTCCAAATCCTTAAGTTTCCTGATTCGTTCGTCACTGTTAATCGGTAAATATCCCCAAAAAGTAAAAGACTGCCCATTCAACCCGGAAGCCATTAATGCCATTAAAATAGAATTGGGTCCGACTAATGGTACTACTTTGAAACCCTGGTTATGAGCCATTTTTACTACAGATGACCCGGGATCGGCTACTCCCGGACAACCCGCTTCTGACAAAATGCCGATATCTTTACCCTCTTTTAATGGTTGAATAAAATCTATGATATCTTCAGATTTGGTATGCCTGTTAAGTTCAAAAAAAAGAATTTCATATTCAGGAATGGTTTCTCCAACCCATTGCAGGTATTTACGTGCTGTCTGTATATTTTCGACGATAAGTACATCCAAACTGCGGACTATATTTAATACATAATCCGGTATTGTATTATTTTCCGGAGTACGTCCGAGTGTGTTAGGGAGTAAATAAAGGGTGCCTTTATCAGTTTCAGATGTTTGCACAATATCAGTTGTCTGTTATCTCCGCAGTTAAACTATCGGGCCTGCCTTCTTTTTCTCTTTTTGCAAAATATCGCTCAACGTATAAAGCTATTCCAACAGTAATTAATACAGATATGATAATAATACCGATATCGATTAAGGTCATATTTTTTTGGAAGGAATATGTCGGGATCATTACGATGGGTTCAAAACTACTCTCAAGGTAACGGATGGGAATATTCGTATAATCCTGAACTTCTTCGGCCATTTGAACCGGTAAAGTCAATTTCTGCCGGATTTGATTTCCTTCTTTTGTATTGAAAGATAATATTACAACACCGTTGGTTTGGGCCTGTAAGTTATTAATGCGATAATAATCTACCTTGGCGACATAACTATGTCCGTTTTTATAGGTGTGTTGAACACCGAAATAAACCATGGTTTGTTGGACACCCAGAAACAATAAGTATGCAGGTAAAAGCCAAATAAGGTGATATAATTTCTTCCAGTTCATTCGCTATTAAAACTTTGATGGTTTATAAGAATTGAATAGGGCATAGTCTGAAAATAAATATCAGATTCAAGCCTCCGTCCAATTTAATCGACTGTAATTTGATGTTCAATCTATTTATAAATTCAATTGAATATATTTGTTATTGTTTAAGTTAGCTATTTTATTGCTATTTCATCAACTTTCGGTACGTGTAATGGTAAAATTCAGGTTTCCAAATCAATTCGCGCTGCATGGTCTGATTGGTAAATTCGCTGCTCAAATGCATCCAAAGGGAAACAGGTACATGGTTTAAATAGATAACCTGCATTCTGGTTGTCCCCGAGTTTTTTAAATTACCAATATCTATGCCGTTAAGCATTCCTATTCTCGAATCAAAGAGTCCACCGTAGTAATTGATCTGTTTTTTCAGGGATGGTGTATCGAATGACCATTGCAGAGACTTTTTTATCATTTTAGATACACCGGGATTAATCAATGAGTCCTTGTTCATCCGATATAGTAAATGGGCCATTGCACGTGGCGTCGCTTTTGGCGTGAGTTGATAAGCGTTTTTTTCATAGGAGAAAAGGAGCCCCAATCCGTTTTTGGAAAATGCATTATATACTTTCTCACGATAATTAACATTACTTGCCAGTTTTATGGCGTTTTGCAAGGCTAATTGTCGATATTTTTTCACCGGTAATTCTTGCAAATAATGTAGTCGATCGACGGGCTTTTGATTGTATAGAGAAGCTTTCCATAATATGACCTGTCCCGACCATGGGAGAGGTGGATCTATATTTGTTGTATTTAGTTTCTTTGGAATATTGGCAACATTATCGGTCCCTAAGATGAAGTAAAGGCAATCCGAAGCCGCCAAATCATTCGACCGGACCATCATCTTTATTAAATCTTTGACCGGTATAGTCCCCGAGCCACTGATTTGGTGATTCTTTTTTAGATCATTTACCGCCTCACTATGATTGGATGAATAGTATTTCGGTAAATTATAATGATCAATCGTACTTAATTTAATCGGTTTATCCGGATTGAGTGTTCCATCATTGACCTGACGTGCATATTCAATAATTAATAGCAGATTCGCCGTTGATCCCATCACTCGTTTTTTATCCGCCTGAAAATAAATACCGGAATCGGGTTGATTCTCAGTGAAAGATATGAGCGAAACGTGATTCGGCGTTGCTTTCATATAATTAATCAATCCTTTGTCGGAAGTCGCTCGTTGTATCCAATTACTACCTTCCTTTAAGTCGATGGAATTGTCTGATATCGTCTTAAATGCTTGTCTATTGGGTATATATATGATTAAAGCCATGATAATTAATACGGCTAAAAAGACACCTGTAAACTTTAATATTTTCATGAACTAAGAAAAATCCTGTAAATTTATCTGCTTTTTTTCGAATGGAAATATACTTATTTATTGGCTCAGAAGTTATAGATTAGAAAGTATGTAAGGTCTCATGTATTTACAGGTCTAATTATATTTATTTAACTACTATATTTTTTGTAGATCACATATTTTACCCCCGGTAGTGGGCTAAACTATTATAATTAAGAGATATTGATCATCATCGTAATGACTGAAAGGAGATTAAACGATGATTCACAGGGTTAATACGTTTATTAATCAACGCGGCAAAAAAATATTTACGCAGGAATGGATTCCGGAGAGTGATATAAAAGCGGCAGTTTTACTAATACACGGATATGCAGGTCATTCGGGACGTTTTAAAGAATTTGCCAATAAACTGGTAAAGCAAAAATATGCTGTTTTTGCCCTGGATTTACAAGGTTTCGGCAGAAGTGACGGAACTGCGGCAGACATTGAAGATTTCGATGATTATGTGAAAGACACAACTATTTATTTGGAAAATTTACAGAAAGAATTTTCTGATCTTCCCTTGTTTCTAATGGGTCACAGTATGGGTGGTAATATCGCCCTGATTACAGCGGCTCAGAATGATCATCAACTAAATGGACTCATTTTATCAGCTCCCGCATTAAAAGCCATGTCAAACCTGCCAAAAGTTATTCAGGATATGGCTAACTATATATCGGCTTTTGCAGCAACAATTCCGGTTTTGCGCATGGATATAGAAGTCATCAGCAGAGATACAAAAGTCATAGAAGAATTTAAAAAAGATCCACTTTCATATAATGGTCGTATACGTGCACGTATGGCTAATCAACTTGCCAAAGGATCTGAAAAAGCACGAGAAGCAGCTTTAAAAATTACTTATCCTGTTTGGATTGGACATGGTACGGATGATAAGCTTATTGATCCCAAAGGTACGCATGAGTTTAATGAGATTGTACCATCCGAAGAAATAACATGCCATTTGTATGAGGGATTGTATCATGATATTCTTCATGAACCCGAGAAAGAAAAAGTGACTAATGATATCATTTCCTGGCTTGACGAATATACTTCGAATGAAGTAGGGGAAATAGTTGATAAAGAGAAAGAAATGGCCAAATAAATTGATAGGTCAGGAGTATATCGTTGTTTAGATAACCGTTATAAACAATGAAGGATTGGTCTAAGTCATTATTTTGAAACAGTCTAAATTGATTGCAAATATATCATTTTTAAATAAAAAAATTATATTGAAAGTGACTGGTAAAACGGAGTAATCCGCCAACCTTTCTCCTTTCGAAGCTTCATCCCTGACAGGATGAAGCTTTTTTATTTGAAATTTGCTGAATTAGCGAATAAAAATATATCAATCTAATATTGGGGTAAGTTTTGGATTATGTTTATCTGGTCTTGTATAAATGTTTAATAATTATACAGTTTATGATAGTTTATAATTAGAATATTTGTCATAAAACTTGTTGAAAAGTAAACCTAATCCTTAAAATATTTATTCTGAATTAGGAAATACTGCCGGGAAATATATATTTAATTCTTATAAGTAATATTAGTGTTAAACATATGCAATAGGGGGATCTATGACGGAGGTGCACCACATCAAACCGTTGATAACGAACGATGCGGTTATTTTAGGGATCTTATTGATCATATTGGCCATAATATTTAAAACGGCAAATAGTGAACACCCGGTTTTAAAGAAATTTTACACGTACGTCCCCTCATTATTATTATGCTATTTTGTACCATCATTGTTGAATACATTCGGACTTGTTTCCGGGGAAACTTCAGGATTATATTTTGTTGCCTCGCGTTATTTATTACCGGCAAGTTTGGTCTTATTGACCATAAGCATTGATCTCCAAAGTATACTACGACTCGGGCCCAAAGCAATTGTGATGTTTTTAGTTGGTACATTCGGAATTATCATTGGTGGTCCCTTGTCTATATTGATAGTCTCTGCATTTGCACCCCAGATTGTAGGCGGTGCCGGACCCAATGCCGTATGGAGAGGGTTGGCTACTATTGCCGGAAGCTGGATCGGTGGAGCAGCCAATCAAACAGCTATGAAAGAAGTGTTTGGTGCCAGTAATGTATTATTCTCAGCTATGATTACTGTCGATGTTATCGTTGCCAATATATGGATGGGAATCTTGTTATTCGGAGCAGGTCGTACTGACGCTATTGATCGTTTTTTCAAAGGGGATACTACGGCGATCGAATCGTTAAAAACCAAAATTCGTGAATTCAGATCAAAGATAGCCAGGATTCCCACCCTTTCTGATATGGTAACTATTGCGGCTGTTGGGTTTGGAGCTACGGCTCTGGCACACATTGTGGCGGATACGGTTGCTCCATGGATGCAAACATATTATCCGCAAATGGCTAAATTCAGTTTAACTTCCCCATTCTTTTGGATCATTGTCACAGCAACGACAGCCGGATTGATCCTTTCCTTTACGCCCGCCCGAAAACTCGAAGGTGTGGGAGCTTCCCGGATGGGGAGTTTATTTCTATATGTCCTTGTGGCTACCATCGGAATGAAAATGAATATCCTGGCCATTTTCGATTATCCCGGCTTATTCCTGGTTGGTATAATCTGGATGATAATTCATATTACAATACTTCTATCAGTCGCTAAAATGATAAGAGCACCTTTTTTCTTCGTAGCGGTGGGAAGTCAGGCAAATATAGGCGGCGCCGCTTCAGCACCGATCGTCGCATCGGCTTTTGATACGGCTCTGGCACCTGTAGGCGTTCTACTTGCTGTTTTAGGATATTCTTTGGGGACCTATGGTGCCTGGATATGTGCTATATTGATGGAACTGGCCAGTAAAGTTTGAGTGTATGTACAAAATGAATAGATGATTTTAGATTTTATGAATAAGAATATCCGTAAGCTGTCGGAAATAAGTAGTAAGGAAAAGAGAAAAATAATTGGTTTGATGTCCGGTACATCACTTGACGGACTCGATATCGCCTTGTGTAATTTTCAGGATTCGGGAATTAATACTAAAGTCGAAGTAAAACGATTCACTACCCTGGAGTATTCGGATCTGACAAAGAAACGTATCCGCAGTATCTTTTCAAAAAAGGAAGTCGCACTACAGGATGTATGTGTCTACAACAGCTGGCTCGGAAATTTTATGGGGAAGATGGTCTTACAGGCCTTGAAGGATTGGAATATTAAACCTGAAACTATTGATTGTATTGCAAGTCATGGCCAGACCATTTATCACGCACCGAAGAGTATTCATGGTGATGATTCATTACCTAACAGTACATTACAGTTGGGAGACAGTGATCATATAGCCAGAACGACAGGCATTATAACGATTGGTGATTTTCGGCAAAAGCATACGGCTGCCGGTGGAGAAGGTGCTCCTTTAGCCGCCTACGGCGATTTTATGCTTTTTAATAAAAAAGAGGAACAAAGAATACTTCTTAATATTGGAGGGATAGGAAACTTTACTTTTCTTGACGGAAGTGGCCGGCCCGATCGAATATTATCAACTGACACAGGGCCTGGTAATACATTGATAGATGCTGTTGTCAGGGAATATGATCAGAGCAAAACGTATGATAAAGACGGTAAATTAGCTTCCAACGGTACTGTAAATGAGGGGTTGTTGAGAAGATTAATGGAACATCCTTTTTATAAATTGTCATTGCCAAAATCCACAGGCCCTGAAATCTTCAATTTAAGTTATGTGAAGGAAAGCATATCATCAGCTGCAATAGACAGAGATATCAGGAAAGAAGATTTAATAGCCACTTTAACCATACTGACTGTTCACAGTATATCAAAAGCTATCAAAGAAATACCGGGTTTGGCAGAGCCCTGTAATATTTTTATCAGCGGAGGCGGTGCCAAAAACAAAACTATATTTAAATGGTTGCAGGAGTCATTACCGGAACATAATATCAGTTATTTTGATACATTAGGGGTTCATTCTGATGCCAAAGAGTCGGTTTTATTTGCTTTACTCGCTAATGAGACTTTAGCCGGGGAAGGAATTCCATTTAATAACGCAGCTGGAAAAGTTGAGAATTTAACGCTTGGGAAAATATCTTTTCCTCAATAGAAAAAGTTATTTGAAAAGCGATATGAGTCGATGATAAACGTTGATTAACTCTTCTCGTAATGACGTACTTCGCTGAAAAATTTTTCTTTGCTCTTTAATATACATAAGCCGTCCTTTTTCCGTTTCTATCTTAATAGGTTCATATCCATAACCTGTCAGGTCATACGGACTCGCTTTCATGTCTATGATACGTGCATCAAGGGCTAATTCAAAAGTGTCTGCTATTAAATCACTCGAAATCCACGGATATAATTTATAGGCCCATTTATAAAGATCCATATTGGCATGAATACAGCCTGGTTGCTCCAGTTTTTTTAAATTTTCACGGCATGGTTGAAGTCGGTTTAACGGCCGTGCCCTTTTCGTAAAGAAACGAAATGCATCATAATGAGAGCATACAACAGGACGTGATTCAACGAACTCAGTAATTTGCTTATGGGGTAATCTCAGTGAAAGATATGGATGTCGTATCTTATCAGTCCTGTATACCATAGCCCATTCATGCATGCCAAAACATCCGAGAGTTGGTGATTGCTTGTGTGTCGCTTCCAGTAACTCCAGTATCCATTCAAAGGAAGACAAACGATGAACAGGGAACTCCTTTAAATCTAATGTAACCCCGTTGTCTGTTTCAGTATATTCACGATAATTCAGAAAATGCCCGGCTTCTTTTCCTTTTAGGATGACCTGAATACCCGGACTCCATCTGGAAAGAAGAGATGGACGAAAGGAATAGTATTCAAACAAAAAATCTTTAACAGGATGTTTAACCTGTCGCTCTCTTTTATAAAGGTAATCACCCAATAAACTGGATATTCGGTTCTTATGAAAATCGCATTTTTGCTTCCAAAAATCAGGAGAATAGGTGTTTATATTATTTTTAGAAATAGTACCGGTGGAGTTCATTTATATAAATACTTGTAAGACAATTGTTAAACAGATAGATAAAATTTATCAAAGGAAACTTGTCCCATTGTTATTCTGTTTGGTTAGTGTAATTATCATAATCTCTTTTGGCTATTACAAGTAAAAGCTCGTAGATTGGCCAGGATTTCAAATTTAAAAGTTAAATATTATGGAAAATAAAGTAGTTGAAAGTATTATAAGACAAGAACATATAGATAAGGCTATTAGATATCAGGAATTTAGAAAATTGATTGACCAGTTATTGTCAGATGGCAAAACGACCGGCGATAATCATTCAGAAGCAATGCTTCATTATACAAAAATGAACGTTCAGCGAATGAGCCGTTTAGACAAGACTATTCAACTTCAACAGGAAACAATCGATAAGATGAATAGTTTTGATGAAGCGATCATATGGGTAGTATTAGGAGAAGCATGGTGTGGAGATGTAGGTCAAAATTTACCAATTATTGCTAAAATGGCCGGGACATCTGATAATATTAAACTGGCTATCTTGTTGCGGGATGAAAATCTCGAAGTTATGGATGAGTTTTTGACAAATGGTGGTCGCGCTATTCCCAAGTTGATCTGTGTAAAAGCAGATAATTATGAAGTATTGGGAGAGTGGGGGCCCCGTCCCGAACCTGCTCAGGAAATCATGATGGATTTTAAGGAAAATCCGGGAGACCGTACGAAAATGGATATAGTTACCAATATTCAGAAATGGTATGCCAAAGATAAAGCTTTAACTATACAGAAAGAGTTTCGTGATATGGTTGAAGAATGGAATAATAAATTGCCGTAACCTGATAATTATATTGCGGTTGTTTTCATGAATGAATATGTTGAACAATAATAATATTAATATATTCATTCATTATGGCCAATAACTATCAATCCTTTAAGGAGTTTTACCCGGTTTATTTGAACGAACATAGTAACCGGAATTGCAGAAGGCTTCATTTTATCGGCAGTTCATTAGTGATTATCGTATTGATTTATACTATAGCTACAGGCCATTGGTGGTATTTGATATCGTTGCCTGTTATCGGTTATGGATTTGCATGGATAGGCCATTTTATATTTGAAAAAAATAAACCGGCTACATTTAAAAACCCCCTATACAGTCTGATGGGCGACTGGGTGATGTTTAAAGATATATTGACCGGTAAAATAAGATATTAGAGTATTTTAAAGTAAAAAAGGGTTCACCAGGAACCCTTTTTTACTTTCTGATTTTGTAAAGAACACTTTTATTTAAGTAATATCATTTTCCGGGTTTGAGTGAATTGCCCTGCATTCCCGGACTGTGGAACTGCTTCAAGACGATAAAAGTAGGTTCCGCTGGCAAGATTATCCGCTTTAAAAGTCAGTACGTGGTTTCCACTTCCCTGAATAGCATCAGATATTAACTGAGCTACTTTTCTTCCCATGATATCATAAACGGTCAATGTGACTTTACTGGAAACAGGCAAGGTATACGAAATATTCGTACTCGGATTAAATGGGTTGGGATAGTTTTGTGCCAATTTGAAATTGGAGGGTTGTTG
>DATFMH010000198.1:0-8379 GCA_035267045.1 Balneolales bacterium | reverse complement strand
TTCATGTTCACGAAAAAAACAGTCAACAGTCAACAGTCAACAGTCAACAGTCAACAGTCAACAGTCAACAGTCAACAGTCAACAGTCAACAGTCAACAGTCAACAGTCAACAGTCAACAAAGGTGATGCCTGTGATTGTTACTGTCAAGTAAAAAATGGCCTTTATCTCGTTACGGGACTCTGAGCCTGTAACACACAATCGGACACTCTGTGTCCCGTTCGTATATTGCCAGGCAAAGCCTCTTAACAAAATACATTGATCATTGTTCATTGGTATCAACGGTAGGAGATTGCCACGTCGTTCGCTTCACTCTCTCCTCGCAATGACACGTTATCTTGTTTATTTTATTACATTTACGTTTTTCATAAAATCCCAAACAAAATTCAAAAGATCTCCCTTCCGTGGTTTTGCCAATTGATCATTGTTCATCACTGTTGTCCGGGGAAAACGTAATTAAATTGTTCAATGATTTTAAAAAGTGATTTTTTTGGAGTAATGGAAGATGGGTGCTAGCCTGTGAATGGACACAGAGTGTCCGCAGGTTCATTACGAGACAGAGTCTCGTAACGAGATAATCGTACCTAACTTGAATCACGAACACTTAATTGCTAATTGATAATTGTTAATTGATCATTGCTTAACACTTACATCTTTAATTCTTTCTGTGCCCGTTTATAATCTTCAGGAATCCCGATATCGATGAAATACGTGTCCTGGATGAATCCAAACATATTGAGCTGATTGAAAGATTTTTCGAGGAAATCTCTTTCAAATGAAAATTTATCGGGCAGTTTCAGTCGATTGAGGCAGGTTTTATTCAACATATAAACGCCCCCGTTTATCATCCCTTTCTCGCGATATCCCTTTTCCTCAAATCCGGTGATTTTCTTATCATTATCGATCCTGACCAAACCGTAGCGGTCGAAATGTTTCATGGGTTTTAGAGCGATAGTTACATCGGCTTTTTGATTCTGATGATATCTTTCCATCAAATCAAGATCGACGTCAAATAAAGTATCTCCATTCGCTATTATTACCTGTTCATTCCGGACTTCCAGCATCGCTTTGGTAATCGCTCCACCGGTGCCTAAGGGTTCCGATTCAATAGAATAAACTATTTCCATACTTCCGTCATACGATTTGCACCAGCTAATCACATCTTCTGAACGGTAACCCAGAGATAAGATCACTCTTGAAACATTATTTCTCTCCAGCCATTGGAAAACATAATATAAAAAGGGATGGCCTGCTACAGGGGCCAATACCTTAGGGGCGTCAGGCAATTCACTTCGCAACCTGGTTCCAAGTCCGCCTGCCAGTATGATACATTCACGTTTCATTAATCAAAGATTTTTTCTTCCACGAACTGACAAATAATGTGTCCGATTAAAATATGTGATTCCTGTATGCGCGGTGTATCGGATGAGGGGACACAAATTAACAGGTCGGATAATTCTTTCATTTTTCCGCCCGTTTTACCGGTCAATCCAATTGTAATAATACCCTTTTCGCGAGCTTCCTGAAAAGCTTTAACGATATTGGATGAATTTCCGGATGTGGAAAGTCCGACCAGTATATCGCCTTTTTTGCCTATCCCGTTCACCAATCGGGCATATATCTCATCGTAGCTGTAATCGTTGGCTACGGCCGTTATATAAGACGTGTTGCAGTGCAAGGCCTCAGCGGGTAAGGCGGGACGATCCTTATAAAATCGTCCGGATAATTCTGCTGCAAGGTGTTGCGCGTCAGCGGCGCTTCCCCCATTTCCGCAAAACAATACCTTGTTATCCTGTTCAAATGCTGAACTGATCCGTTGTACCGCTTCTTCAATGGTTTTAAGAATATCAGGATCATTTAAAATGGTTTGCTTCGTATCTATCGAGGCTTGTATGATATCTTTAAATTTTTCCCTCATTTAAAGCTGGTTTAAAAGTTTATATTTATTTGACGACTGACGACTGACGACTGACGACTGACGACTGACGACCGGGCGCTTCGCTAGCCAGGGAGAAATTTGGAGCCAAAACTGCCGGGTTCGTCTTCATTGTCAATCGTCACTCCTTTGTGCCTTTCATAATCAGCGTGTCCACCCGTTCGTTGCAGGGCAGAGCCCGGCAACGAGAAGTTCATTTTCTGAATTCTAAATTCTGTCTCCTGTATTCTTTTATCAATTACTAATTGTGTAAAAAACTGCTAACTACTAACTACTAACTACTAACTACTAACTACTAACTACTAACTGTTAACTGTTAACCGCCTATATCCCAGGTTATAAGTCCGTGATTTACGAATTGATATGGTTTAAAATAACCATCAAAATGTTTCATCGCTTTCATGACCGCATATCGTGAATTTCCGGGACAATAAAAAGTCATAAAACCACCGCCACCGGCACCGGATATTTTACCGCCTGTCGCTCCGGCTTTCATCGCTGTTTTATACATCTTTTCGATTAGCGGATTGGATATTCCTTTTGTCATCTGCTTCTTATGCCGGAAACCGTAATCCAGTATTTCACCCATTTCGTCAACCCTGCCTCTCAGCAAGGCTTCTTTCATCATCCGGGCCTGGTCTTTCAGGCGATGCATGGCTTCAATAGATTTTTCATTCTTATTAATCACATTTCGGCTCTGTGACTCAATAATATTTGAGGACAAACGGCTCGTGGATGTATAGTAAAGCAACAGGTTATGTCCGAGTTCATGCAGGTATTCGGGCCTGATACGTAATGGATTAACGATCACTTTGTCGTTATCATAAAATTCCATGAAATTAACCCCGCCAAATGTAGCGGCATATTGATCCTGCCGGCCGCCGGCCATATTCAGGTCACATCTCTCGATTTCATAGGCGTAATAGGCCGTGTCATATTCTCCCAGAGGTATGTTGAGCCATTCGGCAAATGCACCAAGTATAGCAACAACAAGAGTAGAGGAGGTACCCAGTCCGGATCCTGCCGGCGCCTCCACGAATGTACTGAGCCTGAATCCTTGCAGATCGGGTTCATATTTTCGCACAATACTGTTATAGACTCCTTTAGCCAGGTCAAGGGTCCCGTCGACAGGTAACGAAGGTTGAAGAGGAAATTCCTGCTTTTCAGACCGGTCAATGGCCTCGATGATAATCTTATCTTCCGGTATCAGTTCAATCGAAGCATATGCGTATAGCGAGATGGTAGCATTCAATATGGCCCCGCCATGAATGTCGGCATAAGGGCTGACATCAGTGCCGCCACCGGCAAGGCCTATACGTAATGGTGCTTTACTTCTGAACATGACTTAAAGAGATTATTGAACGGGCCATACGGTCCCAGCTATATTTTTGTTTTTCAGTTTTAATGTAGGTAATAAAATATTGTTCGCCAATGTTGTAATACTTCAATATGGCATCCGCAAGCGCGTTTGGCTCGGGATCCGCTACAAGCCCGACTTTTTCATCGGGCACAATTTCCGGCAGTCCGCCTACATTAGTAACGATCATCGGGCGTTCAAAATGATAAGCCATCGGTGTAATTCCACTTTGGGTGGCTGATCGATAGGGTTGTACCACTAAATCCGCAGCACAAAAATAATATTTGACGTCATTGTCAGGTATAAACCCCGTTTTGAGTATCACCTTATCCTTTAATTTATATTTTTCGATGAGTTCCAGGTAAGGTTTGTCATCTTCATAAAATTCGCCTGCTATAAGTAATTTTATTCCGGCATCTTTAATTCGTTTATCATTCATTGCTTCAAGCAACAGATCCAGGCCTTTGTAATGTCGAATAAATCCGAAGAACAGGATAATTTTTTCTTTCCAGGGTAAATTCAGATGTTTACGTGCCTCATCTTTTGATATTATTTCTCCAAAGTGATCGTATAGAGGATGGGGGACAAGCTCCGCGGGTTTGTCCGTAAACGTTTTAAGATCGTTAAATACCTGTTTACTCATGGCAATAAAACCATCGCAGGCCTTAATAAAATATCGTGTAAACCAGGTGTCGCCCGGACGTTTTTCATGGGGTATTACATTATCCAGTATTGAAATAACCTTTGTTCGCCTCCCGCGTTTTATTAATCGTAATATTGTACCAAAAGCCGGGCCCATGAACGGCAGCCAATACTTTATAATAACAATACCCGGCGATGTCCGACGAATGGACAGTCCTGCTGTTATCCAGTTGAATGGATTAACGGAATTTATTTTCCTGACTATTTTTAGATCTCCAGGTGCTGAATCATCTGAATACTGGCTTTTCCCCGGAAAAAGGAAGGTTGGGTATTGCAACGTGAATGTATAAATAGTTACTTCATGGCCCATCCTGATTAACTCCCTGGCCAACCGTTCATTATAGGCGGAAAGTCCGCCCCGGTAGGGCCAGGCCGTTCCAATAATGGCTATGCGATATTTATCATTTTCTGAAGACAATACTACTTACAATTATCTTATAATGTAATTCTATATTTTTTTGACGACAGACGACCTGACTGTCATTGCGAGGAAGGAGTGAATACGACTGACGCGGTGACTATGGAATCCCGGATACTTTCGGGGCAATCTCCTTCTGTTGTATTGCATACGTGTTATAAAAGGTAACTAAAACCATAATTTAAGCACTAATCTTTGTTCACGAACCCCCTCTTACATCCCCCAGGGGAGAAGTTGTGAATGGACACAGAGTGTCCATTTGTACGTTCCTGGGCGAAGCCCGGGAACGAGACGTTTATTTTTTGTCTTCTGTATTCGTTTGACAACTACTAATTACTCATTATTCATTATTCATTACTAATTACTAATTACTAATTATAATAACTGCTAACTACTAACTACTAACTACTAACTATTTCTGCGCCAAAGCACAAATTCCCGCGCCCACATCGTTTTTACTCATCATGTCAAGACGCAGTAGAAACAGTCCGGGCAGAAGTGTAATCAGGTAATAGAGAAATAATACCGGCATAACAGCTAATCCGGCACGAGTGAGCCACAACATAGGATATTTGATCAGTATAACCCATCCTGCATGGCCGAACGTACCATAGGTATACTTAATATCTACTGATTTAAAACCGGCTTTACGCAGTTTTTCTTCAAGCTCTTCTTTAGAATAACCGGCACGGGCATGTTCTTCTACAAAGAACTCATCTTCCCCGGCATCTTCTCCGGCGATATGAGAGGGGGAGTGCATGACGAAATGACCGCCATCTTTTAAACTGTTGGCAATATTCGTCATCACACGTACATCATCTTCGATATGTTCAAGAACATCCACGCAGAGAGCGGCGTCAAATTCCGGTTCCTGGTGAAACTCAAGTAAATCGGCATAATCAAATTTGATGCGGTCCTGAGCCATCTCCTTTTTAAAATAATTGCGGCAATCACTCAGGTAATCTTCTTTAACATCAACTGATTTTATGGAAACATTTGAAAAAGAGCGGAGCAAAAAACTATCATATTGACCGAATCCACAGCCGGCATCCAGAAGTTTCCACTGTTTACTGTTTTTATAATGATCCCGCCACAATTTTCTTAGAATATCACGTACATACCAGCCGCGTAAAAAGAACATATCAAGCAGCCGGTAAAAGACGGTTCGCAAAAAATGTCCGTGTCGAATTTGTGAAGCGAAACGATCCTTTACCGGATCATAAGCTATTTTACTCATGCATTAAATTATTTATGGTAACTGATTGCCAATACAATATAGTAAACACTATTTGCAGATTGATCCAGGTTACGCTTTTATTGAAAAAAAAATAGTTATTAGACAGGGTGAAAATATCGTAATATTCAATTAAATACAAAGCGCTTCGATAGATAAAAGAGAATAGTGATAAGAGTAAAGAGAAAAAAGAACTGATAGTGAGTTCCATCGGAACTTATTATATTTATTGATTTTACACGAAATCAATTATTTTAACATTCTGAACGATCGATTAACAATAATAGGAATCATAAGCCGAGTCCGAAGGATTCGACTCCCCAACTTCTCCCCCGGGGGAGATGAAAGTGGGGGTTCGTGATCATAGGCACGTGCGTTTCTAAGTTTATGTTATTACCTGGATTTCCATAAATGTGGGTTATTTAGGTTATTAGGGCAATTCACCTGCCGTTCATATCGCTTATGGCAGTGCTATAGAATGGGATTGCCCCGATAGTCACCGGTATTCCTTCGTCACCGCACTCCGCTAACAAAAAAATATTATTGTGAGACTCCGCTCGAATTGACAACCAGAGCGTTTTTATTGGTAGTTGGTAAAGATAAGTACTTCAAATACTTAAAGTTATTTGGACGACAGAAGACATAGAAGGAAACTATCTTAATACACTCAATAACATAATAACTTAATATACATAAACCTTGTTACGGTATCCGGCATCCGGAAAACCAAGCTGTCAGGTTGTTTCTGTCGTCTTTTTTAAAGTAATCCGCTGAATCTGCGTTCTAGTAAAAAAGGCTCGTGCAAACAATTACACGAGCCTTTTTTAAAATTACTTTATTGGCTAATCAATCAGGCTTTGGCCTCTTCCGATTTTTCTTCCTCATCGGAATCTTTTCCTGTTGACTTACTTTTCGAAGAACCTGTGGGTTCCTTCCATTCGAAAGTCAGTCCGTCGCGTGACGTATTCATTTTGATACGGACTGTTGAGCCGGCTTCCGGTTCCTTGGTCAGGAGTTCTTCCGCCAGTTCATCTTCCACGTATTTCTGAATAGCACGTTTCAACGGCCGGGCACCAAATTTCTGATCAAATCCTTTATCGGTCAGGAATTCTTTGGCACCTTTCGTGATCTCTATGTCGTAACCGATATTGCTGATCCGCTTAAAGAGATCTTCGGTAAGATTGTCGATAATCCTGAAGATATCATTCTTCTCGAGTGGACGGAATACAATTACATCATCGACGCGATTCAGAAATTCCGGATTGAAAACTTTCTTCAGGGCATCCTGAATGGTACTCTTCATCTTGGCGTAATCGAAGGTAGCCTCAGCATCATCAAAACCAATACCTTGACCGAGATTCTTAATATCTCTTGCTCCAATATTGGATGTCATGATAATGATCGTATTCCTGAAATCGATACGTCGGCCAAGACTGTCGGTTAATACACCATCGTCAAGCACTTGCAACAGTAGGTTGAAAACATCCGGGTGAGCTTTCTCAATCTCATCGAGCAGGACAACGCTATATGGTTTTCTGCGCACTTTTTCGGTCAATATACCGCCTTCTTCATAACCGACATATCCCGGAGGAGCACCAACGAGTCGTGATACGGAGAATTTCTCCATATACTCACTCATGTCGACACGAATCAGCGCGTCATCGATATTGAACAGATACTTGGCAAGAACTTTGGCCATTTCCGTTTTACCGACGCCTGTAGGACCGAGAAATATAAATGAACCGATTGGCCGTTGCGGATCTTTAAGTCCGGCACGGGTACGTTTGATAGCTCGTGTGAGCTTCTCAACGGCTTCATCCTGTCCAATAATTTTCGATGACAGGGCATCACGCATCTTGGTGAGTTTCTGTCCTTCATTCTGGGTAATCTTTTTAACCGGGATACCGGTCATCATTCCGACCACCTCAGCCACGTCTTCCGAACTGACGTCGTAGATAATCTCAGCACTTTCTTTTTCCCAGACTTTCTGAGCGATCTCGAGTTCTTCAATGAGACGTTTTTCTTTATCTCTTAAACGGGCGGCTTCTTCAAAACGCTGTTTTTTGACCATCGCGTTTTTTTCACCACTGGTCTTCTCAATATCATTTTCCAGCTTCAGTATATGCTGTGGAACGGTGATATTTGACAAGTGAACGCGAGCACCGGCTTCATCCAGGGCGTCAATAGCCTTGTCCGGTAAAAAGTGATCGGTTATATACCGGTCGGTTAGTTTAACGCAAGAATCAATAGCTTCGTCAGAGTATTTTACACTATGATGCTTCTCGTATTTACTTTTTATTCGTTTTAAAATTTCGAGTGTTTCTTCCGTGGAAGTAGGATCCACCATTATTTTCTGGAAACGGCGTTCAAGTGCACCGTCTTTTTCAATGTATTGACGATACTCATTCAATGTCGTGGCACCGATTGCCTGAATTTCACCCCGGGCCAATGCCGGTTTCAACATATTGGAAGCATCGAGTGAACCACTGGCTCCGCCGGCTCCAACGATCGTGTGAAGCTCATCAATGAATAAAATAATATTTGGGGTTTTCTCCAGTTCGTTCATCAACGCCTTCATGCGTTCTTCGAACTGTCCCCGGTATTTTGTGCCGGCTACAAGTGCGGCCAGATCAAGAGCTACCACACGTTTGTCGTATAGTACTCGTGAAACCTTGCGTTTGATAATTCTCAATGCCAAACCCTCAGCAATGGCGGTCTTACCGACACCGGGTTC
>DATFMH010000197.1:0-12177 GCA_035267045.1 Balneolales bacterium | reverse complement strand
TATTTCCCTCCACCCGTTTATTTTTGGGGAAAACATTATATGTATTAAAAATCAATTATTATCCTGCACATCATCAATATTATTATGGGGTTGATCCGGTCAAATCATGAAGGTATTGATCATCCGGAATTTCATCGAATAATAACGTTTATTAAAATAGTCACATCGATCAGCTATAAGCAGACATCAATTTTTATATATTATAAAGTGTTCGGTTAACATTTACACAACCGGGTTATTAATAAAACATTGGATATCCCAGCATTTATAATAACCTGGTTTATCCTGATAGCTAACCAGTATAAAATTGCTAATAGATAAACCAGGTTTATTTTAACTAAACACTTTTAGAAAGCTTTGCAAAACCCAGGGTTTTATTCAATATCAAAGCATGAGCGACTTCGAAACCGCAGTGTCCCGAATGCTTTCGGGATGTGAGGATTTCGAAATCGCAATAATGCAGATATTGGGCAAAAGAACAGTTTTGCAAAGCCTTCCTTTAGTTATATAATCAATTATTATGGTCTCCATGATAATTCCCGGTGCCATTCCAGATTGATGACATCGATTTATTATCCTGAGAAATATTCCAATACACTGTATAGTGTTGATGTGTCATTTCATAGAAAGGAGCTAATTCAACATCATGGGGCTGGCCTACACCATAAGTTTTAAAGTGTAATGGTTTGCCTTCAACCGGCTTTAACCATGAATCGACCGGTTTATTGGCTATGGCCAAATCGGGAACAGCAACAGCGGGCATATCAAAGAATTGGCTGTCATTTTTGGCGTATGGAAAAGGTACATAACCACCTAACTCACCGGCAAGTAATACCGGACCATACATAACGGCAACTTTGCTGTGATCATTGGCCATGTGTTCTACATGCAATTGCATAGGCAGAGAAATTTCAATTTTATCACCATTATGCCACGTGCGATCGATACTGACATAACTACTTGGCGAACCGGTTTGCTTGATTTTGTGTCCGTTTACTTTGATTTCAAACCCATTAGCAGCCCAATATGGCCGTCTGATTTTTAAAGCAAGCTTTTGGCTATGACCCATCTTAAGGTCTAATGTGCTTTTTTGCGAAGATGGAAATTTTGTGTGTTGCGTGATAGTCATTCCTTTTTCCTTCCATTGCAAGACAGATGGTATAAATAAATTCACATACAGATCATTTTTACTATGCATATAAATAACTTTACCATATTTCGCATGATTCTGAACACCAATGCCAACACAACACCAGAACGAATCGTAAGGGGTACTGAATGTCTTGAAAAATCCGGGTTCCATCGAAAGTAAGTAGGTCATCATACCGGTACTGGGGTCTTGTGACGCCAGGATGACATTGTAAAGAGAACGCTCATAATATTTTACGTATTTGACATTTGGATCCCATTGCATTAAATGCCGTGTCAAAATCAACATATTGTAAACATTACCGGTTTCACCCGCAGCCCTGTTTAAATGCTGTGGTAAAGTACCCAGTTTTTGGAAGTATTCATAGTCACCCATCTCGCCATTGATGTAAATACGCTTACTGGTGACCTCGTTAAAAAAATATTTGGCAATATTGGCCATGCGCCGACTGCCATCCACTTCATATTCTCTGGCGGCGCCAATTACCTTTGGTATATTTGTATTTACATGCTGGTTAGATAGGGAATCGACACCCTGGGCAAGAGGATCCAGAAAACGATTATCATTAAATCTTTTAGCCAGATCCAGGTATTTCTTTTTACCGGTCATCGAATATAAATCGGCCATCATCTCATTCATCCCGCTGAATTCTGTTCTCAGCATATGTTTGAACTGTTGATCATTCAGATGATTGGATAGATTGACCGCCCAATCACCAAATTTCTCCATCATTTCTTTGGCCTGCTTATTACCGGTATACCAATAGGCATCCCTGAGACCTTTAAATGTCATGTGCAGATTGTACCATGGCGACCAAACACTGTCAAGAGCAAAGGGTTCGGTATGAATGATACCCCTTTCAACTTTATTCCATAATTCCTGGCCTTTGGGTATCCCTCCAATGTATCCTGTTCCAACTTTATCCTGACATTTTTTTAGCTGACTCACCATATAATCAACCCTATTCTTCATTTCTTTATGCCCCGTTGCCGCATACATCAACGAAAGGCCCGATAAATATTGCCCCCCAAAAGCACCTGAAAGCTGCGAGGTCTCCCAACCTTTATATTGTCGCCCTTTGGGTTTCAATCCGGCTGATTTCATAAAAGGAGCAAGCAATCGATCCATGTTCAATTTCATCATATACTTTTCATCCATTTCCATTCTTTGCTTAAATGGACTATTCAGCAAACGAACATCACGTAAATCGAAAGTTTTAACCTTAATGGTATTATTTTCGATTTTCTGTACTTTATTTTCTGATTTCTCGCCTGGGTTAGCCTTTGGATGATGAGAAAAAAACAAAAGTCCAAACACTAATAAAACGCCCATACCCGAATGGAAACGCTTTTTATCCGACCTAATAAAAAAACTTTTATGTGTAACTGTATTCATTTGATACTTATTCATCACGATGTCCCGCTATTTATTTATCAGATTAATCTCTAAGCATTATAACAAAATAAGTGTTGTTAATACACATAACATTGAGAAATTTTTCACCCTTTTTACAAACGAGTCTCACAAATTTTGGAATAACAACTGAATAGATATAGTACTTATCGGGTAAAGATACTTTGTCCGTCACAAAATTAATTATACTACATTTGCCGTTAGTAATAATATTTTTGCATGTAATTATAGAACGCGGGTGACGCGCTTCGCGAGAGATAAGATGTAAGATGAAAGTGAAAAGTGAAAAGTGAAAAGTGAAAAGTGAAAAGTGAAAAGTGAAAAGTGAAAATGACTCGAGGGCAAATCTGCATTTATCCTTTTATCCGTGTAATCCCCAAAAATGTTTCAAGTTTGAAACTTGGAACATTTACCTGAAACGAGTCACAAGTTTCAAACTTGCGACATTCTTTAGAATGTAGAAGTCAGAAATCAGAATAGCCTTTCCCGGCGGGCTCCACTTTGAGAAGTGGTGTTCACTTGGTCAATCGTATTGCCGTTTATAGATGGACGCCACCATAAAGGTTGAGCCCATCAGGTATATCGATTAAATCCTTAAAAAATAATCCCGGTCTATCCTTTCAATCCTGACCATCCTGAATTCTTTCATATTCCGTACCTACCGGCACGGCATATTTCGGCAAAATTCTTATTTCTACCAATCTTATGTACCTAACGGCACACAGGTTTAAATGTTAATATCTTTTAGGTCACCAATTTCTGTTCTCCTTTACCGACTATTAAATATATCTTTAAAATCTGCGTGATATAATAATCCGAACCATCCCGATTCTAATTATTCATTACTCATTATTAATTACTAATTGCTTAACATTCTGAATTCTGTATTCTATCTTCTATATTCTACTCTAACTATTTACATTTTTTTCAAACACAATGAATTATTATGAATCTTGAGCAGAGAATAACGGAAATATCACAAAACCCACCCGAAGAAGCTCCATCGGATTTCAGAGAACTGTTCAAGTCTTTTTTGAAAGCACTTGAAAACGGTGAAATACGATCAGCTCAAAAAGCCGATGGTCGTTGGGTTGTAAACAGCTGGGTCAAACACGGAATCTTATTAGGTTTTAAATACGGACAAAACAGAGCCTTTGACCGGGAGGGGTCATTTAAATTTTTCGACAAACATACCTACCCGACACAAGAGATTGACGGGGTTGAGAAAAACATTCGAATCGTTCCCGGGGGTTCTACTGTCAGATCCGGTTGTTACATCGGAAATAATGTAACCATGATGCCTCCGATGTATGTTAATGCCGGAGCATATGTTGATGACAACACTATGCTTGATTCTCATGCCCTTGTAGGTAGTTGCGCTCAGATTGGTAAACGAGTCCACTTGAGTGCCGGAGCTCAAATAGGCGGAGTATTGGAACCCATTGGAGCTCTTCCTGTTGTTGTTGAAGATGACTGTCTGGTTGGTGGTAATACCGGTATTTATGAAGGAACACAAGTTGGCGAAGGGGCTGTTATCGGCGCCGGGGTTGTCTTAACCCGATCAACTCCTGTATATGATCTTGTGCATGAATGCGTTTATCGCGGAAGTGGTGGAGAACCCTTAAAGATACCATCGCAAGCTGTGGTTGTACCCGGTTCACGGCCAATAAAAAATCATAAATATGCCGAATCTATCGGATTAAATATCAGTACACCGGTGATCATCAAATACAGGGATGATAAAACCGATGCGGCTACCACGCTGGAGAACCTGCTGCGGTAAGCATGGAGCAGGTTCAGTGATCAGTATCAGTCAAGTCGAACCCGGTGGGTTCGACTTAAACCTCGCCCCAACGGGGAGATGTAAGAGAGGGTTCGTGATCATTGGCTCGTGCGTAAGTCGCTGTGCTATATGTAAGAGTAAAGATAAAAGAGATCTCACACTTACATTTTAACTCTGCTTATTCCTTGTATTCTCCGTGCCTATTTTTATGACCTTTGTGGTTACGTTAATAGCCAATATCAGGGAGATCCCGGATCGGGGTCCGAAATGACTCGTAGATAGTAGTCTTGCTTTTTCCGTTCTCCGTTCTCCGTTCTCCTCGTTTATCTGCGAAAATCCGCATAATCTGCGTCATCCGCGTTCCATCTTTCTATTCGGTGATATTAGATATCCGTTTGAACGAGGTGATAACTCCTTTAATAAGAGCAGAACTAAAACCCTGGTGTTCCATTTCATTTAAACCGGCAATAGTACATCCACGGGGAGTTGTCACTTTATCAATTTCTTCTTCCGGATGATTGGAATGTTCGAGCAGCAGGGATGCGGCGCCTTTCACCGTCTGGGCCGCAATTAACTGTGCCACATCGGAATCGAATCCTATTTCAATACCACCCTGGGATGCCGCTCTTATAAAACGGAGTGAATAGGCGATACCACATGCTCCCAATACTGTCGACGATGCCATCAGATCTTCTTCCACAATGACCGTTTTTCCCAGCCGGTTAAATATATCTTCAATTATTTGGGTATCCGGTTCATTTCCATTATTAGTTGCAATACAGGTCATAGACTCCTGAATGGCAATAGCTGTATTGGGCATCACCCTGAAAATAGGGACATCTGCACCAATTACATCTTTTATCTCCTGAATACTGACCCCTGTCACAACCGAAGCTAATATGTGATGCTCCGGATCAAGGTGATTTTTAATCTCGATCAATAAGTCGGAAAGTTGTTTGGGTTGTACAGCCGTTATTACGATATCGGCATTTCGGACAGCTTCAACATTATTATCTGTGACAACAATACCCTTGTCTGTGAGATGTTCAATCAATCTCTTCTTTCTTCTGGTAACAGTAATATATCCGGGCGCTATAAAATCATTTTTAATTAATCCTTCTGCAATGGATATACCGATATTACCACCGCCAAGGATGGCTATTTTTTTACGAGTCATGATAGTTATTTGTCAGTTTTATTAGCAGCTACATAATTAAACAAGCTTCATTATCTAAAAGAATGGTAAGAGATACAAGTTAAGAATGTAGATTACAGAAGATAGAATTTTAGACAATTAGTAATTAAAAATGAGTAATGAGTAATTTGAACCAGGTTGGTAAGGATTGAAGAATTAGCATGATTATTTCGCCTCTTAAGGTATAATAATTGGATCTCAAACACCTTAACTGATATCGGACGCTAATGGTTCAGGTTTTTAACATCTTAGGGATGTAAGGTCGAATTATACTTAATACACTTATTAACTCAATAACTTAAAACCGAAACCATTCTGAATTCTGGCTTCTGTATTCTGTATTCTGTATTCTCTTAAATCTCATCATCCATATTATTCAGTTTCACTTCAGATAAATGCATATTAAGCAAAGAAATAGTACCTTCCGCCTTTTTTTTATCTTTACGGGCAATTTTAAAGGTACACTGTCCCTGATTGTTACCGGGTATATCCTGTATGGCATTCATACTTACGGCACTGATTATTAGCGTAGAACTGAATAATCCCTTATCTAATGCAATAGATTCAATGTCATTCCAGGATATCTTATAGGTAGAGACTTCTGTCTTATAAGCACCAACTAATGAATCCTGTTCCTGAAGTTCTAATATAATATGATGCTCATCGGCTTTTAATAATCCCACGGCTTCTTTCAATCCATAGGTAAGGTCCGGTATTGTTACCGGAAGGCGTACTGAATTTTGAATCATTTCCGTATGAAATCCTTATGTATTAATAGTTATCATTTCAATGTCTCTTTTATAAACTTACAAAAAGTAGCATTTATTTTGGACTTCCGACATTTACGTTATCATAATTTATTTAAAAACAATATGATGTCTGACCAATTAAAAAAAATATTTTTTTTAGAAAAATGTGTAAGGATTCGAAATTCAATGTGTCTTATTAATGACACGACTGATCTCATCTTGAGAGACAAATGAGCACATATCTACAGTCCTATCAAGGGCAGGGGTTGAAGCTTCTCCTGCCCTATTTTTTGGCTCATAGTCTGCATTTTTGCAGGTTTATGTTTGAAAAGTGGATTAACTCGTTAAAAAGAGACAAAAGATGAGAATCAAAGCACAGAAAGTATACTTTCTCTCCATTACTCTTGGAGGCCTCATCTGGATATTGTGCAACGTACAATATTCATTTGCTCAGCATATCACATTAAATGAACATTTCAATGACGGTGATATTTCTCATAATCCTACGTGGACCGGTTCCGTAAACGATTTTCAAGTTACTACGGACAGCAGTAAACTTTTACACCTCCAGGCTCCTGCTGCAGGGTCTTCCTATCTTTCAACCGCCTCTCATGCCGCCTACGGATCCTGGAAATTCTATATTCGCCTGGATTTTCCACCATCCGGAAGTAACCAGGCCAGGATTTTTCTGATTAGCGACAACAACGACCTCACCGGAAATATGAATGGATACGCTATCCAAATCGGTGAGAGTGGATCGAATGATGTTGTACATCTTATTAAATATGAGGATGGACTGGCATCCCAAAATATCTTATCCGGAACTACAAATATGTCCGGTGGCGGAAAATATTCCATCAAAGTTACCCGGGATGAAAAAGGAAAATGGACCCTTTATGTATCTAAAGGCCATCAGCCATTTTCTGATCCCGAAGCTACCGGTTTTGATAATAAGATACACTCATCGCAGTATTTCGGAATTGATCTGAGTTATACTTCATCGAGAAAAGATAAATTTTATTTTGATGACTTTGTTATTACCCGGAATCCCGCAAAACTTGTGGCTATAAATATTCCCTCATACAACGATATTACGTTAACCTATTCCGCACCTATAAACCCAAATTCCATAAATCCGGATAAATTTTCTTTAAATCATAATATCGGTTCACCTGATAATACAAAAACCGATTCTGACAATATTATTGACCTTCACTACCTTAATTCTTTACCTGGTGGAAAATATTCCCTTCATATTTCACCACTGACCGATGTTTACGGTCAGCTTACAAGCGATACGAGTTTGACATTCAGGCTGTTTGACCGGCCACAAAAACGGGATATCGTTATCAACGAAATAATGTATGATCCTCCTGCGGAATTGCCGGAATATGTTGAGTTATACAACCGGAGACAAAAAGAATTTAACCTGAAAAATTGGCGATTCGAAGACGGAACGGATCATATTCGAACAATTACTGATCACGATCTTATTCTAAAACCACAATCGTATATCGTTCTCACTTCTGATACCACAACACTAATTCAATATTTTGGAAAGAACCCATACTTTCAGATGGCTGAATTTCCAAACCTTAATAACGATCAGGATGTTGTAAAACTTATTGATGATACCGGGGAACGCATCGACTCACTTACCTATTATTCTGATTGGGGTGGACAATCGAAGTCTCTCGAAAGGCGCTCTGATAGCCTGTCGTCAAATTATGCTGATAATTGGGGGGATTCACCGGTTCCCAAGGGGGGGACGCCGGGGGAACCAAATGCCGTTGCCCCCGATACTACACTACCAAGGCTTTTATCTTTTAATATTCCGGATGATCGTCACGTTGATCTCCGTTTCTCGAAAATTATCAATCCTGACTCCGGATCAAATATTGGCAACTATGTCCACACCGATCCTACAATACCTATAAAATCAGGAACTTTCACACAATCCGACATCACTTTGACTTTTTCTGAAGGGCTAAAACACCGGCGGGATTATGGTTTAACCATAAAGGGATTACAGGATTTATTCGGTAACATTATCTCCGATACTACGATACATCTGTATTATAACCCCGATGATTTTCCACCAAAAGTACTCATGGCTTCATTCGATTCATCGTACAAACAAGTCGCTGTCAATTTTAATGAAAATATTACACTCACATCGCAAACAGGGATATCCGCTAACGGTGTAGAATTAAAAAACTTTCGGGTATCTAAGAATGAACCGACATTATTACTTGTCGCATTTGAAGGTGAACCTGACAAACAGAATGAGACCCGTATTCATGTATCATCCATAGCAGATACGGCAGGTAATATACTTCGTGATACAACATTAGCTATTGCACATCCACCTGGGTTTCAATCTGTAGTAATAAATGAAATTATGTATGATCCTATTGCGGATAAGTATGATCACAAACCGGATCAATGCGAGTACGTGGAGTTCTACAATACAAAAAATTACACGATTGATCTTGCCCGGAGTTACATCCACAATGAGCCTGATGAAAACGGCAGCACACGAAATCTATACCCTTTGAATAATCAGTTTGTCAGGATCCCACCAAAATCTTATCTGGTCTTTTACGCTGATACCTCCCGATCCTTTTCCCGTTCCAGGGTCTCAAGATATTTTCAAATCAACCGGGACAGCTCATCATTTTATCGTATCAACCGTACAACATTAAGCCTTTCTTCAAAGAGAGGTGCCGTTTATTTGAGTGATATATATCATCAAACGGTCGACTCCGTTTACTATTCCGATTCCTGGCAAAATCCCAATATTCCCGATCACAAAGGTATCAGCCTCGAACGTATAAATCCTGCGGGAGATAGTAACAATGCCGGTAACTGGAGCTCCAGCGCGGATAAATATGGTGGTACGCCTGGAAAAGTTAATTCCATATTCATACACACGGTATCACCAACTAAAGCAGACGCTATAAAAATTGAACCAAACCCGTTTTCACCGGATCAAGATGGTTTTCAGGATAACCTTTCTATATCCTATCATCTCGATGAACCGGACTATCTTTTACGTATACGAATTTTTGACCGTTATGGAAGGATTGTCCGTCATTTGGTTAATAATAAACGAGCCGGAGTAAAAGGATCCGTAATATGGAACGGACTTTCAGATGATGGCTCTGTGAGCCGTATTGGCATATATATTATACTCATTGAAGCTTATGATGGATCAGGTGGACGTGATCGTACCTTTAAAAAAACCGTAGTTCTGGCACGAAAATTCTAAATTTTGAAGGAGATTTTCTTTAATAATAATCGATAATTTCCTATTCTACGAGGAATATTATTTGCTATATAACTGTAATCAGTCATTTTGCTTAAAGAACAAAAATTCTTATCTGAATGAAACCAAATAAAAAAGCCCCTATTGGTATTTTTGATTCTGGAATTGGTGGCTTGACAGTAGCCAAAGCTGTCATGGAGACCCTTCCTGATGAAGATATTATTTATTTTGGAGACACTGCCAGGGTACCTTATGGAATTAAATCGGTTGAAACAGTTCGTGAGTATGCCTTACAAATCACACGATTCCTCATTAAACGTAAAGTTAAAGTAGTACTGATTGCATGTAATACGGTTTCGGCTGCGGCCGAGTTCGAAGTTACCGAATATTGCAGGAATAAAGGTATTCCTGTTTTAGGTGTTGTCAAAGCCGGATCAATTGCTGCGGAAAAGGTCTCTCATGACAAAAAGAAAGTGGGAGTCATAGGCACATTAGCAACCATAGGATCAGGTACATATGAAAAAGCCTTACATGAATTAAATCCGGACCTGAAAATATATTCAAAGGCTTGTCCGCTTTTAGTACCTCTTGCCGAGGAGGGTTGGACAGATAATGATATAGCCAGACAAATACTTGAATTTTATCTCTCGGATTTCAAAAATATGAAGCTGGACAGTCTCATACTAGGCTGCACTCATTACCCCCTTTTCAAAAAATCAATCCGGGAAATTCTCGGGAATCATGGCCTTCAAATTGTCGACTCAGCCATATCTATTGCTGAAATGACTAAGAAACTTCTTCTTGAAAAAGATCTGCTAAATGATCAACACCCAGGTAAGCTGGAATGTTTTGTAAGTGATAAACCACAACGCTTCCAACAACTGGCTGAACAGTTTCTCGGAAAA
This sequence comes from Balneolales bacterium, assembly GCA_035267045.1. Classification (GTDB taxonomy): domain Bacteria; phylum Bacteroidota; class Rhodothermia; order Balneolales; family DATFMH01; genus DATFMH01. Next base: position 1,714 of record DATFMH010000197.1, on the reverse strand, counting down.
AGAATAAACCGTGTGGAGATTGTAAGTTTAACTTGATCAGTTATCAGTGATCAATTGTATCTTTACCGAAGCGCTGCCTCGGTAAGAAAAAGAGAAAATGAATTATGAAAACATAACTATATGCTTGACAACAACTTATAACCCCTACACCTTTGTTTACTGTTTATTGCTTACTGTTCAAAGCATCTCACTGGCCAGGTTTGCCAAATCCGATCGCTCTCCTTTTTCGAGATGAATATGGGCATATAACGGATGATTGCTGATACGGCCTATCAAATATGACAGGCCATTACTTTGTGAATCCAGATAAGGAGTATCAATCTGAAACATATCTCCGGTAAATACAATTTTTGTATTCTCTCCAGCCCTGGTAATGACTGTTTTCACTTCGTGTGGTGTTAGATTTTGTGCTTCATCCACAATGAAAAAGATATTGGAGAGACTTCTTCCCCTGATGTAGGCAAGTGGGGTTACAAATAATTTTTCGGATTCTACCATCTCCTCAATTCTTTTGTAGTCCTTTGAACGTTCCCCATATTGGCTCTTTATGAAATCCAGGTTATCCCAGAGGGGTTGCATATACGGATTTATCTTGGATTTTATATCACCCGGCAAATAACCTATATCCTTATTGCTCAATGGCACTATCGGCCTGGCCATATATACCTGATGATAGTTTCGCCTGCTTTCCAGGGCTCCAGCCAATGCTAATAATGTTTTCCCGGTACCGGCCACCCCGCTTAAGGTTACCAAACGAATATTTTCATCCATTACCGCACGAAGGGCAAATGTCTGTTCAGCGTTTCTCGGTTTTATACCATAAGCTGAACTTTGTTGAACACGTTCAATAAAACCTGTTTCTTTATTATAAATAGCTAAAGCCGAGTTCGTACTGGATTTCAGAATAAAAAAGTGATTGCACTCCGGTTCCTGCTTCATAAATTCCGTATATGGCACACCGTGTTCTTTAAAAAGGCGATCAATTAATCCCGGATCCTGAACCTCTAAGACACTCTTCCCTTTATTTAATTGCTCGACATTCTTGATTTTCCCTGTCTCGTAATCTTCGGCTAACAAATTCAATGCTCTCGCCTTAACCCTGAGATTAATATCTTTTGTTACAAGGATAACTGTTCTCTTGGGCTCTTTTTGAGCCAGAGCGAGTGCAGTATTCAGTATTTTGTGATCATTTTTTTGGGACCCGAATACTTTATTAGCATCAAGCTCCGAAATTTGTTCAGTGAGAACCCTGAATTTCCCCTTTTTAGTCCCGTTGAGCGATATCCAGTTTTGCAACATATTATGACCGGAAAGCTTATCCAGGATCCGGCTGAACTCCCGTGCGTGCATATTAATTACATTATTACCCTTCTTGAACTGGTCGAGTTCCTCGAGAACTGTAATTGGAATGGCAACATCATGTTCCTGGAAACTGTAAATGGCATTGTAATCATATAAAAGAACGGAAGTGTCAAGAACAAAAGTCTTCTTTTTAATGCGAGGCATACGCTTAATAATAAATAGGAAAAATATGGTTTCTATCTGGATATCATAATCATTCAGAACGAATGCATCAAGTAGAGGCTGATATTTAATTAAATATTAATCTTACTGGGATGCCTGATACCTGGTGAAAAACCACCAACCATCTACAACACTCACAATTAATGTCATTCTGGACTCTGCAGACTGTGTCTCAATAGTGTAATTTGTC
>DATFMH010000196.1:0-9086 GCA_035267045.1 Balneolales bacterium | reverse complement strand
ACAGTTGAATAGAATTGGGAAAGCGATAGCTTTAATGGCAAAACCGTGAAACAACGGTTGATCCATATAAGGTGCAAGTACGAGCCATACCCATAAAGAGGGTAAAAAACCGAAGAGTATTCCTTTCAGGATATTGGGTTTCGTTAATAACATAAAGATACTTCCCCAAATACCACCGCTAACTGCAAATAGGAAGGCGGATATTATGATATCGGAGGCAAAACCATGCACACCGAATGTTTTATGATAAATGCCAATGAAACCTGGATTACCAGCCCATCCAAGCCATTTAAAAATAAATTGAACAGCGATAAGGATGACAGCACCTAAAAATCCAGCAGTAAAACCAACTTTTATCTTGTCATTCATAACAAATGTCCGTTGAGGTGAGGATAAAACCGTTTCGTTTATTTAAATAAACTCCATTTAACTGATAATGCAATAGTGAGTAACAAGGTTACCCTATTATTAGCGTTAGCATTGAAAAAAATGTATTTTAAAATTCTGTTAAATAGTCCGGACCATTAATATTGCTGAGAAACCGGGTGCCACGTAACCTATGTATTAAAAAAATAGACATATGAATATATATGCCATAATTATTCTTGTGACACTGCTGTTTGATTTTACACTAAATCTGATAGCAGATTTGTATAATGTCAAAGCGATGAAGAAAGATCTTCCACAGGAATTCGAAGGTGTTTATGAGGAAGACGATTATCGTAAATCACAGGAATATACCCGTATAACAACCCGGTTCGGGATTCTTACATCTACCTTTAATTTAATTCTTGTACTTGCATTCTGGTTTCTCGGGGGTTTCAATTATCTGGATAACATCGTTCGTCATTGGGCATTTTCGCCACTGGTGACCGGACTTGTGTATATCGGCATTTTAATTCTTTTAAAAAGCATTATATCTCTTCCATTCAGCCTTTATTCGACATTTGTCATCGAAGAACGTTTTGGATTCAATAAGACGACAATTGGAACTTTTTTCATGGATATGATAAAAGGCCTTGTTTTAGGTGTGGTGATTGGGGGACCTTTGTTAGCTGCCATTCTTGCTTTTTTTCAATACGCCGGTGCTCTTGCATGGTTGTACTGTTGGATGGGTACTACGGCATTCACACTCGTGATTCAGTTTATTGCTCCGCGGTGGATCATGCCGTTGTTTAATAAGTTTACTCCTTTGGAAGATGGAGAATTAAAACAATCGATCCTGGATTATGCAAAATCGGTTAATTTTAAGGTTGATGATATTTTTGTGATGGACGGATCCAAAAGATCTACAAAATCGAATGCCTTTTTTACCGGTTTTGGCAAGCACAAGCGCATCGCCTTGTTCGATACACTAATAGAAAAACATACCGTAGAGGAACTCGTGGCTGTTCTTGCCCATGAAATTGGACACTATAAGAAGAAACACATCATTCAGAGTATGGCGATAAGTATTCTGCATATGGGTGTAATGTTCTTATTGTTATCCATATTTATCAGCAGCAGGGGATTGTTCAATGCTTTTTATATGGATCATATTTCCATCTATGCCGGTTTGATCTTTTTTGGGATGCTTTATACACCCATAGAGTTAGTCTTGTCGATATTTATGCAAATATTCTCACGAAAGAATGAGTTTGAAGCAGACCGGTTTGCTGCGGAAACGGTAAAAGAACCTGAAAACATGATCAACGCCCTGAAGAAACTCTCAAGGGATAACCTGTCGAATTTAACACCACACCGGTTCTATGTTTTTTTGAATTATTCTCATCCTCCGGTATTGCAAAGAATTAATGCGATAAGAAAGGTTAAAAACAAAGCCATTGCTTGATCAGTAAACAGTTACACATTACGTTCCGGATAGAGGTACATTCTATTTTGTAAGAACCGGAGATTACACGGATTATGCAGATTAACAAAGATCGATACCAGTTATCCCGGTCATATAATAACCGGAAACCGGTTTCCTGGATCTATTAATTCAAATATCCGCCCAGGATTATTCTAACTTCTGTATTCTTTTTTATCCCTTAATGTACTCAATAACGTAATATACTTAGTAATATTAGCTGATAGCTGGAAGCTATAACTCATTTCCCATAAAGCATGTAGCCGAAGATGACGGCGGATATGATACCGGCGGCGTCCGCAATGAGTCCGGCTTGTACGGCATAACGTGTTTTCTTGATGTTAACGGCCCCGAAATAGACTGCCAGGACATAGAAAGTCGTTTCAGTGGAGCCGAACATAATGGCGGCGATAGTAACATAAATCGAGCCTTCTCCATAGTGTTTAATCATATCGGCTAAAACGCCTACCGACCCGCTACCCGTTAGAGGACGCATAATCGCCATGGGTAACACTTCAGCCGGGAAGTGGACCAATGAAAGAATAGGGTGCAGGCCCTTAATGATCCATTGCATGGCACCGCTTGCACGGAACATCCCGATGGCGAAGAGTATAGCGACCAGATAAGGGATAATTTTTACGCCGATCTCAAATCCCTCTTTGGCACCTTCCACAAATTCCTCATAGACGGGCACCTTTTTAACAAGGCCATATAAGGGTATGAGAACTATCAACAGGGGTAATATGAATATGGAGACAGTTTGCATATCAACTCTCCGTTTCAGGTATTGGTTCATCCGGGTAACGGTAAGAATATAACTTGGCCGCCATAATTCCTATGACCAGCGAAGTGGCCGTTGCAAGTATAATCCCTATCAAAAGATGACCGATACGAATCCCCATCAATGCAACAAGAGTGACCGGAGGGACTAACTGAACACTGGCGGTGTTGATGGTCAAAAACATACACATGGCATTGGTAGCCGTATCTTTTTCCGGATTTAATTTTTGTAATTCCTCCATGGCTTTAATACCGAGAGGCGTGGCTGCATTTCCTAATCCAAGGATATTGGCGGCAAGGTTCAAACTTATAGCTCCAAATGCGGGATGATCTTTTGGAACATTTGGAAACAGAAATCGCAGGAAAGGATTCACAACTTTCACGAGCTTATACATTAAACCGCTTTTATCTGCGATGCGCATGAGTCCGAGCCAGAAAGCCATGACCCCTATTAGCCCTATGGCCAGTTTTACGGCAAAATCGGCCATATTGAATGCTGCCTTAGTAATGGCCCGTAATTTGACAAATTTTACGGATGGAAGCATTACTTTGTACATACCCGATTGCAGGCTTCCGCCATTCAGCACTTTTGCCCGGAGATGATCGTGAGAATTACTGTCATATAAGTTAGCTACGGTTTGCCAGTGATCAGGTAAGGACTTGGAAACGGGTACGATTAATTCCGTTCCTTTATCTGTTTGATGCCATTTGGCGGCAACCATGCTATCCATACCGGACGTTTTGAACAGCACACTTTGTTGTTTGTCAGGCGAAAAATTACGTGGAAACCGGACGGTAACCTCCTGAGACTCCCCATTGTGATATTTATTTACCACAAGATCATGGGTATCCTGAACAGAAGCGAAAACAAGACTAATAATTATTAAGCCGGCCCAAATGTAGTTTAGCATGTCGGAATATATGAAAATTGGGAATCACAGCAATAGGCTGATGATGTCGTCAGAAAAATAATAGCAACTGTAATGTTTTATACAAAATAATTGTGTCAGTAAATAATTAAAGGAAATAAATTTTCTGGTTTGAGTTTATTAATTTGTGGAGAAAATAATAACCGGAACTTTAAATATAGAATCAAATGCATTTTGAGACGCTTGCCATTCACGCCGGAATGGAAACGGAGAGAGAACACCACTCTGTGATGTCTCCGATATACCCCAGCACAATTTTTGAACATCCGGAATCCGGGTTAAGTGCGGATCAGTTCAGTTACACGCGTCATGATAATCCTAATCGCAGGCAGCTTGAAGCGTTATTGGCCGAATTGGAAGGCGGGAAAGAGGCCGTTTCGTTTTCCTCGGGTATGGCGGCGATATCAGCCGTTTTTCAGGCATTAAAGCCGGGCGATCATGTCATTGCTCCTCTCGACGTATACCACGGAACCAGGAAATTATTATCGGAATTTATGTCCAAATGGGGTATGCAATGTTCATTCGTGGATATGCGCAAGATTAGTGATGTAGCGGATGCCATAAAAACCGAAAGTAAATTGATCTGGTTGGAAACACCTTCAAACCCAATGTTGCACATAACGGATATCAAAGCGGTTTGCAAGGTAGCACATGAAAAAGGCGTAAAAGTGTGTGTGGATAATACATGGCTGACACCAATACTGCAGCAACCGTTAAAATCAGGAGCCGATCTGGTAATGCATTCAACTACAAAGTATCTGGGGGGACATAGTGATATTCTGGGTGGTGCGGTCATTACAGCCAGCGAAGATGATAATTATGAGCGTATCAGATCGATTCAGCGACTGAACGGAGCCGTTCCATCACCTTTTGATTGCTGGCTGCTTCAGCGGAGTATCAAAACATTGCCGTATCGTATGAGGGGGCATTCAATTAATGCGGGTAAAGTGGCAGAGTTTTTGAATGAACACCCTAAAATAGAGGAGGTCTATTATCCGGGTTTACCCGGACATGAGGGACATGATATAGCATCCAAACAGATGAATGGGTATGGCGGTATGATTTCATTTCTCGTTAAAGGAGACGAGAAGGATGCGCTTAAGGTCGTTTCCAGGTCGCAATTAATTACACGGGCTACCAGCCTGGGTGGTGTGGAGAGTACCTGGGAGCACCGCAAATCGAGTGAGGGAGAGCATTCCCCGGCTTCACCGCGATTGATTCGATTATCGGTCGGATTGGAACATCCGGACGATCTTATTGCGGATATAAACCAGGCTTTGGCATAATATTTTAAATAAAAAACCGTATTGTAAACGATAATCTGTTGAATCCAGTTACAAGGTATACATACCCATTTATTATGGTGTTATGTGGTGCAGGTCATTGAGTATCTTTAAAAGTTGTATCAAAATTAATTCTCAGATGGCATCGAGAAGAAAATTTAATTATACAATGTCCCTTTATAAACCGTAACTTTATTACCTGTGAATATATTGGAATCCTGTTTTGTTATGGGAAATGGTGGAAAAAAGCGGTTCCAGTTTATTTTGATCTAAATAGTAAAATTCGGATTTTATAAGTCGGAAAATCAAAAGAATATCGAATATTTTTAGTCGAACGTTAAATCGAAATTACACATAGATTTTTAAGTAATGGCAAGAGAAGAAATGGTAATGCCCAAAATGGGCGAGTCTATAATGGAAGGAACCGTTATAGAATGGAAGAAAAAAGTTGGTGAGACCGTAGAGCAAGATGAAACCGTCCTGGAAATAGCTACTGATAAAGTAGATTCCGAAGTTCCGGCACCTATCGCTGGTACGATTGTAGAGATTTTAGCTGAAGAGGGAGATACTGTTGAGGTGGGTAAGCCAATAGCTATTATTGAAACAGACGCCGGCGCTGCTGCATCAGCCGGTGAAAGTCAGGCTGAAACGAAAGAAGCTGCTGAAGAAGAAGAACCTGCCGGCGAGCCTGCCGTTGAAGCGAAAAAAGAGCCCGTGGTTACAGAAGAAAAAGCTGAGCCCGAAGTCACGAAAGCCAATGGGCAAGCCGCACCTGCCCCGGCATCAGTCGAAGGTACAACTCCACCTCAAAGAAGGGGAAGTGACGGACGTTTTTATTCACCATTAGTTCGATCTATCGCCAAAGAGGAGGGAATCTCCCAGGAAGAATTGGAAACAATTGAAGGCTCAGGAAATCAGGGCCGTGTCTCCAAAGATGATATTCTCAATTATATCGAGCAAAGAAAATCGGGTAAAGTTGCTCAACCATCCGGATTGAGTAAACCGGTTTCCAAAGAAGCTCCCAGGCCACAACAGCCATCGTATGCCCCGACAAGTGAAGAGCAGATCAGGGCCGGCGAGATCAAGGTCGATTGGCCGAAAGAGAATGTAGAAATAATTAAAATGGACCGTATGCGTAAGGTGATCGCTGATCATATGATTAGGTCCAAACAAACTTCAGCACACGTTACTACATTTGCAGAAGCTGATGTGACGAAGCTTGTTAATTACCGGAATAAACATAAAGAACAATTTTATCGTGAAAATGGCTTTAAATTAACATTCACTCCATTCTTTATTGAATCCACTATCCAGGCTATCAGGGAATTCCCACTCATCAACAGTTCCGTTGACGGTGATCAAATTATCCTGAAGCGGGATATTAATTACGGCCTTGCCGTAGCTCTCGGTGAATCAGGTACCGGTGGTTTAATTGTACCGGTTATTAAAAATGCCGGACAGTTAAATATTCATGGCCTGGCGCAGAAAGTACATGAACTGGCTCAGAAGGCGCGAAGTAAGAACCTGTCACCTGATGATCTCGTAGGAGGAACATTTACGCTCACAAATTATGGCAGTGTTGGAAACCTGATGGGAACACCTATCATCAATCAACCCCAGGTTGCCATATTTGGTACAGGTGTGATTGAAAAGAAACCTGTGGTCATGGAAACGGAAAATGGTGATGTCATTGCTATTAGGCATATGATGTATCTTTCCATGAGTTATGATCACCGGATTATTGATGGTGCTCATGGTGGTGCTTTCTTACAACGAGTTAAGGAATTGCTCGAAAATTTCGACGTAAATCGAAGCATCTGACAAATGAGCTTGAATTTTAAGGATTTAATTAACGGCGCGGATACCTTTCTGTGCCGTTTTTTTTGTTATTTTTGTGGGAAAATATTCTAGGGTTAGGAAGAAATGGAAGCAATAAATAAGATTAAAGATATCAGGGGCGTCATTCGCCGTGAAAAACAAAATGGGTCATTAATAGCTTTCGTGCCGACGATGGGGGCTCTTCATGAAGGTCATCTTTCACTTATCAGAAAAGCCCGTGAAAAAGCTGATACAGTCATTGTTTCAATTTATGTAAATCCAACACAGTTCGGGCCGAATGAAGATTTTAGTGCTTATCCCAGGCAGCTTGAAATTGATTTAGCAACCTGTGAGAACGAAGGGGTGAAATATGTTTTTTGCCCGGATGATTCAGAAATGTATTTACCGGAACATTTTATCCGCTTTGAAATCGATGAATTAAGAGATCATTTGTGTGGACGTTCAAGGCCCCAACATTTTCAGGGAGTATTACTGATCGTAAGTAAACTGTTTAATATTATTCAACCGGATTATGCAGTGTTCGGGCAAAAAGATATTCAACAATTTATCATCATAAACAGGATGGTCAATGAACTGAATTTTGATCTGGAAATGGTTATGGGAGAGACTGTTAGAGCAGAAGACGGATTGGCATTAAGCAGCCGTAATAAATACCTCTCAGAAGATGAAAGGAAAATTGCCCCATCGTTGCATCAAAGCCTGGAAAATACCGTAAGAGGACTTAAAGTAGATAAAACGGTCGTCCCTGATATTATTGAAGATCAAATAAAATTCCTCGGAGAAAAAGGATTTAAAATTGATTATCTTGAGGTTGTTGATTACGAGACGCTCCGGCCAGTTGATCAGTTGCATGATTCTAAGAAATATATAGTTGCCGGAGCCGTTTATTTAAGTAGCACAAGACTTATTGATAATATCATTTTTACAGTATAAAAGTATTAAAATGCGTGGTTGATTGAGGATATTATGACCATAAAAATGTTTAAATCGAAGTTACATCAATTGACGGTTACAGAGGCTAACCTCTATTACGAGGGGAGCATTACCATCGATGAAGAACTTCTGGAAACTGCTAATTTGTTGCCTTACGAAAAGGTACAGGTGGTTAATATTAATAATGGTGCACGTTTGGAAACGTATACCATACCGGGACCGCGTGGCAGCCGCATAGTTTGTATGAATGGCCCGGCTGCACGTCTGGCACAACTCGGTGACAGAGTTATAGTTATTTCATATGCCGACATGACCCCGGAAGAAGCTAAAAAGCATAAACCGCATATCGTTTTGGTGGACAAGAATAATGATCCGGTGCAAGTACTAAATGAAGCTAAATACGCGAATGAGGTAATTCCGGAGAACAGTTGATATAGTTACCTGTTATGATTTTTTTTAAAGCCCCTTATACAGGGGCTTTTTCTTTTTAAAGGAGCCATGATATATGTCAGAGGAAAATTATCAATGCGCCTACCGAAATAAAACGGTCAGAGATCTGGCGTGGGTTTTGAACAGTCCTTCGCTGATTATTCAGAATGATCAAAATGAAGATATCAGGATTCTAAACAAAACCTGGTTTCAATCCCATTACAAAAGATTTAATTCCTTACTTACTGATTTGGATAAAGATTCCGGATCACTCGAGATATACATTGCAAATAACCCTACCCGGTTTTTGGGATCATATTTTGAAAAGTTGGTTGCTTTTTGGTTTGAGCATAGTTCCATAATTGACTCGGTAGCCAATAATATCCAGGTAAACAAGAATAACCGTACTATTGGGGAGTTTGATTTCCTTTACCGGTATAAGGGGGAGGATGAAGTCCATCATCTTGAAATAGCCGTTAAATATTATTTGCATCACAATAATAACAGCGGAAAACCCGGATTATCTGATTGGATCGGCCCTAACCCGTCAGACAGATTGGATAAAAAATATCATAAGCTGTTACATAAACAGTGTCGGCTGGGTTGGCATGAGGCCGGTAGAGAATATTTGCATGAGTTAGGTATCGGTTCGGTGATCCCCGAACTATTGATAAAAGGATATTTATTCCGGCATATAAATGAAAAAGATTCAACATCATTCATTGATAGTAACCCAGTTATCAATCCCACACACCCGGAAGGTTGGTGGTGTTTTAATGACGAACTGGAATTATGTATCAAGAAGTTATCCGGCATTTACCGATGGATTATATTACCCAAAAGGCGTTGGTTATCCAGGGAATGTTATGTATCACATAAGAAAAGTATTGGCACAGCAAATGTACCGGTAGAAATAAACAGGCATTTTTCTCAAAATATCCATCCTCTATTACTTATCCAGCTAAAACGGCTAAAGGAATCAACATGGACAGAAATCAGCCGGGGTTTTGTTGTGCCAAATGAATGGCCGGCAATATCCTGAAA
>DATFMH010000195.1:0-39360 GCA_035267045.1 Balneolales bacterium | reverse complement strand
GAATAACAAAATTGTACCGGGGTATTTATTCTTCGTCTCAAAATACTGCCGCATCAACGGCGTTTGTTTTCCCTTTTTCTTGGCCATATCCGATTAAACGGTTTGCTAAGATGTGATTCTTAAATGGTGATTAACAACTCTGAATTTTACAAGTCTGATTAAAATAAAACAATTGGCAAGCAAATTAAATGAAAGAATTTTGATAGAACGCGGATAACGCGGATTTTTGATACTGTTATTGAGTTATTAGGTTACTGAGTGTAATGTGGGTAAAAATACAGAATATAGATCACAGAATTCAGAATGAATTTGCCGGTGGGCTCCACTTTGAGATGTGGTGTCCACCTACTAAAGCTTATTGGCGGGTTTAGATGGACGCCACCTTGTAGGTGGAGCCCATCTGTCCTATCAATTAAAATCCTTAAAGTAATAACGGCACATCCTACCAACCCTGGCCATCCTGATTCAAAAAAAATAGAACGCATATTATGCGGATTATCACGGATTTTTTTAACCACAGGAATCACAGAGAAAATTAGAATATGAAGAATTCGCTATGCGCCCTGCTATAACATTTTAAAAACAGGTTATAAGTTGGTTGTCTTTCATCTTTTTCCTTCAGTTTGTAATAATAATTATGAGTTTATAAAGTTATCTTATACCAAAAATTCCTTTTAAAATCCGCGTCTATCCGCGAAAATCTGTGGCTAATAATTCATGAAGCTTGATCAATCATTTTATCGCCGGGATGATGTCTTACAGATCGGTAAAGATCTGTTGGGGAAATATCTCTTTACCCGTTTGAACGGGGATGAGATCACCGGCGGTATGATCGTGGAGACGGAAGCGTATATGGGAGCGGTGGATAAGGCGGCTCATTCGTATGACAACCGGCGAACCGAACGAACGGAAATCATGTATCAACAGGGTGGCGTTGCTTATGTCTATCTATGTTACGGTATTCACTCGCTATTTAATGTGATCACCAACGATAAAGATATCCCCGAAGCAGTCCTGATACGTGCTGTTAAACCGACACATGGGGTGGGAACCATCCTGGAACGACGAAATAAAGTCAAATTACAACGAAATGTCGCCGGCGGACCCGGAATGCTGACTAAAGCATTAGGGATTGATACGAGTCACGACGGACTGGATTTAACAGGGAACAAAATATGGATCGAGGACCTGGATTTTAAGGTTAAAGAGCGGAATATCATTTGCAGTCCGCGAGTCGGGGTCGATTATGCCGAAGAAGACGCTGCCAACCCCTGGCGCTACCGGATCAAAGGCAGTGAATGGACCAGCCCGGCAAAATAATGCTGAATGTTTCGTGCTTAGTGTTTAATGAAGACCGTAGACAGTGGCTGTTGATGTGCTTATTTGTCATTACTTTTCCAGATGGCAAAGTACGTTTCCGATTAATCTTCCTTCTGGCAAAGCGCCCTCATCTTGCTCAGCGCTTCATAACTGATACTGATCATTGATCACTTACGACTGATGAAACGCATTTGCCTTATGGCACGTGTTAACCCACCACTACACCCCTCCATTGGAGGGGAATTTAAGAATGAACCCAGAGGGTTCATTCTTATTGTTAATTGATCATTGATCACTGAAATCCTTTGTGCCTTAGATAAGATGGAGCTTTCTATCATAATAACTCAATATGCTTAATAACCTAATAACTATTTTTAACGCTATGCGCCATGCGCTATACTCTCAGCTGAACCTTTTCAAAAATTTCTCATGTTATCCTAATGGTTTATCTTATACTTTAAGTGGAAAATCCATTATATTTAGAGCAAAAGAACTTAAGAAAAAAAGTAACGGAGAATTTTCCATGCTTAAACCACGCTATTTAGTTATTACAGGGTTAATTTTCCTGGTAGCAGCCGCACGATTGCTCCCACATTTACCCAATTTTACGCCTATTATGGCCATCGCCTTATTTGGTGGAGCTTATTTTTCGGATAAACGGATGGCTTTCGCTGTCCCATTTACTGCTATGTTTGCCAGTGATATTATTTTAGGCTTTCACAGCACCATGATTTTTGTCTATATCGGATTTGCCCTTGCCGTTGGCCTCGGAATGCTTCTTCGAAACCGTGTAAGTATACTTACTGTTGGCGCAGCCGCTCTTACCGGTTCGATACTGTTTTTCCTGATCACGAACTTTGGCGTTTGGCTTACAGGCACTATGTATCCGATGACCTTTCAGGGATTGATCACAAGCTATACGGCAGGAATACCATTCTTCCGTTACAGCATGTTAGGCGACCTGATCTATTCCGGCGTTTTATTTGGTGCTTTTGAATACGCCCAATACAAAGTCCCTGCATTACAAAAAGTAAGAGCGTAGTAACTGCAAACCACAGAGGACACAGAGACAGGTTCGAAACGCTTATAAGTAGTTTTCTTATCATTTTAGTGGTGCAGCAAAGTGCATCGTGCCTGGCGATGATGTGGGTAATCGTCAGATTTTGAATTACCGGGATTTGCGGATTTAAGGATTAAAACCCCAATCCAATAATCCCTTAATCTGGTAAATCCCAATTCATACAAGATAGAATGTAAATAACGCAAATGATGCGGATTATCGTAGATTTTTGAAATAGTTATTGAGTTATCAGGTTATTAAGTGTATTTGTAACAAAGAATACAGATTGTAGAAGCCAGAAATCAGAATAGCATTACCAGGGGGGCTCCATTTTTAGAAGTGGTGTCAACCTAAACAAGTTTATTGCCGGTTTTAGATGGACACCACCTTGAGGGTGGAGCCCATCGCGGGTAAAATCATTAAAAATAATCCGAGCCCATCCCTACAATCCTGACCATCCTGATTCTAATTCTTCAAAACGTTTTAAAGAAAACCACAAAGGTCTCTGTGAACAAACTTAGAGTACGAGTTATTTAATCGCCATGCTCTTTGCACCATGCGCACTGCTGAAACAGTTCAGGACCGGGTATAAGTCGATAGGTCTAAAAAATGTAAAGTGCCCTTTAGATCAGCGATAATCCGTGGCTCATATTTTCCCTCCCAATATTTCTTATTATCATTGGAACCACCTATCTTTTTAATATTATTGAACACCCTTATCCATTTATCTTAGAATTAAATGAAAAAAGCAGTTGTTATCGGCGCCACTTCCGGAATTGGAAGATCGTTAGTTTACACATTACACGAACAACAGTATATCGTTGGAGCTACAGGGCGCAGACTGGAATTATTGAAATCCCTCGAAAATGATATATCGTCTAATTTTTATATTCAGCAACAGGATGTCACGAATACAGACGGCGCTATTGATCAGCTTAATGAGCTTATTGGGAAAATGGGTGGCTTGGATCTGATTATTATCAACGCGGGCATCGGCAATAACAACAAGGATTATTTATGGGAGATAGAACGAAATACCATTGATGTTAATATCCGTGGATTTGTAGCTATGGCCAATACGGCTTTCAATTATTTTCTATCCAAAAATAACGGAAATGGCCACATCGTCGGCATATCATCGGTTGCCTCTCATTTCAGTTTCGGTAAGGCTACAGCCTATAATGCCTCGAAAGCATTTGTATCAAACTACTTAAAAGGATTACGATTCAAAGCTCATCAATTTAATACCGATATTACTATTACAGATATAAAACCGGGTTTTGTGGAAACACCTTTAACAAGAAATAACCGGGGTATGTTTTGGGTAATATCTTCCGAAAGAGCCGCACGTTTAATTTACAAAGCTGTAAAACGTCGGGACTATGGCACCTACATACCCGGCAGGTGGTGGATTATTGCCCGGTTACTCCCCATAATACCCGATTGGATAAAACGAAATATATAACCTTTTTTACCAGTTTTTACTGTATTAAATAGCCAGAAACATTTACTTTTCGTGTAGTTGTCTTTCATTTAGCGCAGGTTATAACATACTCATACGTTTGAAGAAACTATTTACCATACTGTTACTCGCTGTATTCACTTTTAACAGCGTAGGCTACTTTGCTTTTTTTCTTGCCGGTCGTTACCAGGCAAAAAAGGCGATGTGGCAGAGTATTTCTTTAAATGAAACACGGGGTGCCCTGGATGTCATAGTAATAACCAAAGAAATGAAACAATCAGTCGATCCTACTTTTACCAGGCTGAACAATAATGAATTCCGTTATAAGGGTAAATTATATGACATCGTTCGATCTAAAAACGTCGGGACCGCTACCTATTACTATGTAATCAATGATAAAAAGGAAGAAAACTTATATTCATTCCTGACAGAGAATATTAAAAGCCAGTTAGCACAAGCCCAACATCCTTCAAAAGATCAACAGTACCCATTATTCGATTTTATAAAACAGGTATTGTTAACAAAAACAGGGATTCTCGCTATTGATAATACCTTACGCACTTTTTTTGAAGGACCAAAGATCAGTTATGACGATCCATTTCATGTTATTCCCTACCCTCCTCCCAAAGTACCTGTATTTACCGTTTAAAATCTCATTTCAACACAGGATCAATCACAAGCCAATCGATCGCATATTTTTTATGTATGCCTGATTGAGCAATATCGATTCTGTATCGCACAAATTTTATAATTTTAATTATATCGGGTACTTATTTATGAATAATACTTACCGCACTCGAATTTATGCTTTAATTTTACCAATAATAGCATTCATCATGATCCCGTTTCAAGTCTACGGCCAATTTTCTGTCAGTGGACAAGTCACCGATGCCAGTACAGGCAAGGAATTGACCGGTGTCCATGTTTATCTTCCTGGCTTAAAAAAGGGAACAGTCACGGACACGGACGGCGGTTACGAACTATCCGGCCTTCCCAAAGGTACCATCACAATCGAATTTTCTTATTTAGGATATCAAACAGCATCCAAAGATATTCAGTTTGGCGCCGGGCAGGATAAAACACTAAATGTACAATTGAAACCGACTACATACCAGGCCAATCAATTAGTCGTTCTCGGAAACAGGCTTCAGAATCAGAATGATTTCCCTCAGCCAACGGATGTTCTATCTCAACAAGCCATTACCATGAGCAGTCATTCCACTCTTTGGAAAACACTGGAACAGACACCCGGAATAGCCAGAATATCCAACGGACCCGGAATTGAACGGCCGGTTATCCGTGGATTATCATCCAACCGGATTTTAATTCTGAACCAAAACATGCCATATAATTATCAAAAATGGGATCCCGAATCAGGTCTTAGTTTGAGTGGAAATGGTACGGAACAAGTTCAGGTGATTAAAGGCCCGGCCACTTTGATGTATGGACAGGGTGCCCTGGGTGGAGTCGTTAATCTAATTGGAGAACATCCCGCCCCTGTCGGACAAATCAACGGTGATTACACCTTAAAAGCGTTCAGTAATACGGTAGGCATTAATAATAATTTATCTTTAAAGGGTTCTAATACCGGCTATTTCTGGGGAATCCGCGGTGGATTTGATTCGAACGCCGATTACACGGCCGGGAACGGTGAAGATATTCCCAATACCCGTTATAATGATGCCCAGCTGCACGGTTTTGCAGGTATCACTCGATCCTGGGGAAGTACCAAAATCACCTATCAATTCCACCAGCATGAAAATGGAATTGTGGACCTGAAAGATCTCGGGCAACAGGATAGCGGAGAAAAGAAACCCAGAGAAATTGAGAAACCCTATCACAAACTGACCGACAACTCAATCCTCTCCGAGACACACATGGCATTAGGAGACGGATGGATGAATGTGAATCTTTCGTTTCAGAACAATGAACAACAGGAATTTGACGCCGCACCCGCCGACACCGCCAAAGACGCTGGTATCGATCTCGTCCTGAACACATTCAATTATCAGGCAAAATATGATAAACCCCTATCTGGAAACATGCATTTACATGTGGGTTTACAAGGTGACTTACAGCATAATGAAAGTAAAGGGGAAGAAGCTTTTATACCTAATGCTGATATCTTTGATCTCGGAGGTTTTGGTTTATTAACCTACCAACAAAGCAGCCTGAAACTTCAGGCGGGAATCCGTTACGACATCCGCAGCCTGAAAACGAAGCCACCTGAAGAAGGTGGTACCGGACAGACACGGACCGTGCCCGATGAAATAGACCGGAATTTCAACAATTTCAGCTGGTCGGCCGGGGCAACTTACAATATTTTACCATTCTGGAATATCAAAACTAATATTGGAGCAGCTTTCCGTGCACCGAATCTCGCCGAATTGACAGCCGATGGCCTGCTCAAAGAAGCGAACCGCTACGAAATCGGTGATAACAATTTAAGTCCGGAGCGCAATGTTGAATGGGATCTCGGTACAAATATCAATACCGAAGACGTTACTTTTTCTGTTTCGGCTTATTATAATTGGGTTAGCAATTATATCTATCAGGAATTGCAGCCAACATATTATGTTGAGCCACAACCTAATGGCCAGTCGAACGTATATAACATCGTCAAATTCAGGCAACATAATGCTGAACTATGGGGTGGTGAAACACAACTTAGTATCCATCCGCAACAGCTATCATGGTTTCATTTTACAACCGCGTTCAGTATGGTCCTTGGTCAATTGACAGATAATGCTAAAAAGCCTTTGCCTATGATTCCAGCTCATCGATGGGAAAATACATTACGTTTGACTTCCCAAAATATGGGATCATTAAAAAATAGTTATGTCGAGGCAGGTTTGGATACATATCTCAAACAAGATCGAATAAGTACGCTGGAGCTTGCCACTCCGGGTTATACACTGACACATGCCGGTTTAGGAGCCAGCATACCATGGGGAAAACAACTGGTGGATATCAATCTGGCGGTACATAACCTCTTTGATATAACATATTACAACCATCTCTCGTGGCTGAAATATGATGGAATCTATAATATGGGACGAAATATCAGCCTGACTGTCCACATCCCCTTCGGATTATAGAAAGTATAATTTTAGTTCAGGCTTATCATACTCGGGTCGTGTCGTATACATAGCGACACGGCCTTTTTTATTCCGTTTTAGATCCTTTCAATGTTTGAAGTGCCGCTTTCAAACTCAGCTCGAGCATCTCCGGTGGCAAGTGGCCTCGTGTATAATAATAGTAGGAATCAAAACTCCACTTCATGAAGTGCGCCAACGGACCGTTGAAAGTCAGATCGGTATCCCCGCCAAAATACGTGTCAGAAAAAATAAGAGTGGCGTCGAGCCCACCCCGGTTCATGATACAAAATATCTCTGCCTTAAAATCGGGTATTTCCCCCTGACCTGTTATCTCTTTGATCAAAGATTTTGCTGCAATATCCGCTTGCATCGTAGCCAGGTGTCCCAATTTTGGCATGGCCAGGGCAGTAGCATCACCTGCGGCAAAAATATTGGGGTGATCCAGATGACGCATCGTATGATCCGTTGGTATAAAACCCTTTTCGTCACCCAGATTTGAACTCATAACCAGTGGATTACCGGTATAAGGTGGTATAATAATGGTAAATACGCTTTCCAGTGTGCTACCGTCATCAAATTCCACATGATCTTCAGCTATTCTCTTCAACACTTTATGTGTGTGAACTTCAATGGCGCTTTTTTGAATCAGGGGTACAACGTCATTGTGCACCTGTTCCCCTACATCTTCAAAAAATATCTCAGCCGGACTGAATACGGAGATGGTTGCCTGGTCCCTTATGTCGCGTCTGCGTAATTCATGATCAACCATAAACATGATCTCTCCAATAGGACCTTCGCAAGGTGCATCCAAACCCGGGGCATCAATCCTGCTGCCCCACTCGGATTTTGCGGAACCAATGACGATAGGGCCGTCCGAAAACTCTTTCATTCTTTTTTTAACTTTTGGGGCTTCCACATCGTCACATATTGAAAAACCAAAATCACGATAGCCCGGAATAGCATCATAATTTTTTACGGCACCTACAGTTAAAAACAAATAGTCATAGGATATCGGTTTTCCATTTTCCAGAATAACCTGATTGTTCGCAGTATTTATTCGCGCTGCTTTAGCCTTTATAAATTTGCCTCCCCTGCCTTCAATTATAGGTTTAAGAGCAAAACGGGCATGTTCAATAGGCTTTTCCGCAAATGCCACTTCCGGAAGTGCCGGTCGTGCCAGTGTTGTGCTTCGCGGATCAATAAGTGTTACTTCCACCTTATCCGAAAGGTGATTCTTCAAATGATAAAATGCCCGCAGACCACCAAAACCCCCACCAAGGATTACTACTTTCTTTGAGTCCATTGCATCCTCTTATTTTTTGAATAGTTATGTATTCTAATATGTAAAGTAAAAAGAGGTACTGATTAATTTTATTAAATAATTGAATATTAACCCTGTATAAAAAATAAAGCATTTTTCGAAACGCTGGCATACTCATCACTGTTATCAATACCCCATTAAGATTTTATAACATTATTAACAACAAAGAATTTTTAATACAGGGAGCTGACAATGAGTACCATGAAGGCCATTCAAGTTTCAAAAGCCGGCGGAGACTTTGAATTAGTGGAAAGAGAAATACCGGAGCCGGGTGAACATGAGGTTCGAATTAACGTTGAAACCTGTGGTATATGCCACAGTGATGCATTTATTAAAGAAGGGTTATTCCCAGGCATTGAATACCCAAGAATACCGGGCCATGAAATTATCGGCCGCGTAGATAAAGTTGGTGATGAAGTTACACAGTGGAAAAAAGGTCAGCGTGTAGGTATTGGTTGGCATGGTGGTCACTGCTTTGAATGCGAAGCCTGCCGGAACGGAGATTTCATCAATTGTGAAAATGCAAAAATAACAGGCATCTCTTTTGATGGTGGTTACGCAGAATATATGATAGCACCGCAAGAAGCCATAGCCCATATCCCGGACGAATTGGACAGTGCGGAAGCGGCGCCCCTGCTTTGTGCCGGCATCACCACTTATAATGCGCTGCGAAATACGGTCGCACGGCCAGGAGATTTAGTTGCTATTCAGGGTATTGGCGGACTCGGACACCTGGCCGTTCAATTTGCTCATGAAATGGGTTTTGAAACGGTCGCTTTATCCCGCGGTATAGACAAAAAGAATATGGCTCACGACCTGGGTGCAAAACATTATATTGATACAAAATCTGAAGATGCCGCTGAAAAGTTACAACAGATGGGAGGGGCTAAAGTCATTTTGGCCACGGCCCCTAACAGCAAAGCAATTACATCTGTCATTGGTGGACTTGGGAGAGGTGGTCAGCTTATGGTTGTGGCCGCTTCAGGTGAACCCATCGAAGTGTCGCCGATGATGCTTATTGGCGGACGCAAATCTATCAGCGGATGGCCTTCGGGACATGCCAAAGAATCAGAAGAAACACTTAATTTCAGCGCTTTGAATAATACAATGCCAATGATTGAAACCTATCCGCTGGAAAAAGCATCAGAAGCCTATGAGCGAATGATCACAAATAAAGCCAGATTCAGGGTCGTGCTGACTATGGATGACTGATCGTCCTGTTTGAAAAGGCGATAAGTAACACCGGTATATCATCTTAAAGAAGCAGGCCATAACATGGTCTGCTTTTTTATTACTTTTCACAATAATAAGATCATAAGGACATTCATTCGGGCATATTATTTTACTAAATTATGATCAATACAATTAATCAGGTATTTTTTTAACACAAATCCTCTTGTTATATAATAATTTCAAAAATTTTCATTATCTAAAGAGCTTAACTATCCAATAAAAGCTATGGCGATACGTTTTATATCATTGATTTTAAACATTTAAAAGGCGGTAAAAATATAGTAATGAGTAGTGAAGCGGATTCCAAAAAAATAAAAATCGGATTGGCGCTCGGAAGCGGGTCGGCCCGTGGATTAGCCCACATCGGAGTAATTAAGGCGCTTGTCGAAGAAGGAATCCAAATCGACTATATGGCGGGTACCAGTATCGGGGCACTCATAGGTGCCGTTTATGCCGGCGGCGGACTCGATCGGCTTGAAGAATTCATGCATACTGTCGACTGGAGAATGATCGCCTCTTATTGTGATTTTGTTTTCCCCCGGGTTGGTTTGTTACAGGGTGAAAAGATAAACAATTTCATTGACCGGTTTCTTCCCGTGAAGACCTTCGAAGAAACCGATATCCCGTTCACCGCGGTTGCTACTGACCTCATTACCGGTGAAGAAGTTTTATTAAAAAAAGGTGACCTCGTTCAGGCTGTTCGTGCCAGTATCTCGTTGCCCGGTATTTTCCAACCTGTAAAATTTAATGGCACTTACCTGGTTGATGGTGGATTGGTTAATCCGGTTCCTGCCAATATAGTAAAAGCCATGGGCGCCGATTTTGTTCTTGCCGTGGATCTATCACTGGATGTAGCCCGGCGTAATGTGGGAAAGCGAAAGTTGAAAACACTACGTCGTAAGAAAAGTAAACCCGTCAAAAAGCGTCGAAAATCAGTAACAGACGAACAATCCATGTGGGTTTTTAAAAAGCTGGAAGAAAAGTACCGGTCACTTGAAAGCTCTGTAAAGAAAACAATCAATAACTGGAAAGACGATACACCGATTGAGGAAGAACCCGGTGAGCCTAATATTTTTGATGTCATGGCCAGTTCCATCAATATTATGGGTTATCATATCACACAACGTAATCTTGAATATTATAAACCCGATGTCTTGTTACAGCCGGAAGTGAGCTATATCGGGTTGTTTGACTATGATGAAGCCAAATCCATTATAGACGAAGGCTATCAGCAAACAAAAGAACGCATCGAAAATATATTCATGGCCATTGAAACCAATGGTAAAACTATTCAATCCTGATTATTTAGCCACCGTTTTTTGTATTCAGGAACCCTGCCTTTTTTAAAAATGTTACAATTACCTGTAACCTTATATAGACATAATCTGTTATATATAATTCCCATTATTCATCATAAAAGAGATAACGTTTTAAATGGTATTCATTATGAAACGCTATATGAGCCGCCTGATTAAAAGTTTCTATTTGTCAATAGCTTTGAGTCTTTTGGCCTGCACTACACATAACGGACCGGGACCCGGAACCAATACCAACAATAATTCGGCAGACCTGAGTTACATCAAACTTCCAAATGACTTTTCTATTAGTTTATTTGCTGATCATGTAAATAATGCAAGACAGATGACAATGGCTGATAATGGAGTTGTGTTTGTTGGATCGGTCAGTGCCGGAAATGTATACGCCATTCCCTACGATACAACCAACTACACTGCTAAACGGGTAATAACTATTGCAAGCGGATTGAATATGCCAAATGGGGTAGCTTACCGGGATGGCAATTTATATGTGGCTGAAGTAGATAAAATTATACGTTATGATAATATCCTTCAGCATCTGGACAATCCCCCGGAACCTGAAGTTATTAACAATCAATACCCATCGGACCGTCATCACGGTGCCAAATACATTAAATTCGGCCCTGATGGGAAATTATATGTCCCCGTAGGTGTTCCATGTAATATCTGTAAACCGGATAAGGATATTTACGGAACCATAACACGAATGAATGCCGATGGCACCGGAATGGAAATCATTGAACGCGGTATTCGCAATACGGTTGGATTTGACTGGAATCCCGCGACTAATGTCCTATGGTTTACCGATAACGGGCGTGATTTATTAGGCGATGACAGTCCACCTGATGAATTAAATCGTGCGCCGAAGGTAGGTTTACATTTCGGTTATCCGTATTTACATGGTGAAAATACCTGGGATCCGCAATTTGGGAATGAAGGCAGGAAAATGAATATCTCTTTTACAACCCCGGCACAGGAATTAGGTGCACATGTAGCATCCCTCGGAATGATCTTTTATACGGGCCGGATGTTCCCGAAAGAATATCGAAATAGTATTCTGATTGCAGAACACGGATCATGGAATCGCAGTGAAAAAATCGGCTACCGCGTAACGATTGTAACACTTGACGGAGATAATATAACATCCTATAAACCTTTTGCAGAAGGGTGGCTACAGCCGAATAGCGCTGTTTTAGGTCGGCCGGTGGCTTTATTACAATTACCGGATGGTTCCGTTTTGGTTTCAGATGACTATTCAGATCGTATTTATAGAATTACATATAGCGATTTATGATAAAAATTATTTCCTTTATGAAGACTGCCAGGTATTTGCATCATTAAATCGCAAATAATAGAAAATATGGAAAGCAATTCTTCACCAGCTCAAAACATCGGAATATTACTATTACGTTTAGGCATTGGATTTGCATTTATTTTTTTTCACGGATGGTCAAAACTTACCGGTGGCCCCGATACCTGGACTGCGCTTGGGCAAAACATGGGTATATTCGGTATTCATTTTTATCCCGCTTTTTGGGGATTTGCATCCGCTTGCGCTGAATTTATAGGAGGGATTTTAATTATACTGGGACTGTATTTTCGCCCGGCGACTTTTTTCCTGGCTCTGAATATGCTGGTTGCTTCTGTTTCTGTCATACACAGGGGATCATCTTTATATTATTACCCGATTGAAATCGGCATAGTCATTTTAAGTTTATTGTTCATTGGCCCCGGTAAATACAGTTTAGATAACTGGCGCTCCTCAAGAGGACGGTTGTTTTAATAATGATTTATGGGTTGTCGTTGATCGTTTGTTGTTATTTCTTTACAGGTGCATGAGAAGGGATATATTATACTATAAACCTGACGATAGATTATGGAAGATTGATGGTGGAAGTGCTCAAAAATTAAAAAATCAATCAGCCCCAATTGGCTTATTTAAGTTGTTTTGAGCAACAAAAAAACACTCAATCGCCCAAACAGTTACAGACTGTTACCGACAGGCCCGGATACTTATTAATATTACTCAATCAACGCAATTTTTTTCCAAAAGGAGTCAGGCTTAAACTTGCGAATTTCAAATGTTGTTTGGCAAAAGGAATACCAATGATTGTAATCGCTAAAATAGCAGCCAGTACCAGGTGAGTCAGCGCAATCCAGAAGCCGCCAATAAAAATCCATATAATATTCATAACGAGCGATAACGTGCCGGAACCGCGCCCGTAGTCAACGACTTTAACACCAAAAGGTGCTAATCCCAAAACGGATAATTTAATACACTGCAAGCCAAATGGAATCCCGATAATTGTGAGGCAAAGTAATATTCCTCCAATAAAATATTCGAGAAATATAAAAATCCCCCCGCCTAAAATAATCCATAACAAATTTCCAATAAAACTCATATCTATTTAATTAATTCGGTTTTGAAACATTTTATTCAAATATTACGTCATATTATATAAATAGTTACAGCGCCTTTGGTAACTTGTTTAATGCCTAAGTTATTACATTGGAGTGAGGTATAATAAAATTGATTTATCTTTGATCTCAAAAAAATTACTATTGTTGTAGCCAATTGATTAAAATAGGAGTCTATCTTATAGATATATCGAACTATTACATATTGGAGAAATATAACCGGCCATCAGGCTTTTTTATTATTAATACCACTGACAATCAGATGGGATGCTAAAGAATAGCGATAAAATATTACTGGTTATTGGGATTATAGGGGCCATTATCTTTTTTTGGGGATATCCCATACAAAACCCCGAAAGTGCTGTTACATTACCTTTGGATTCTCAACAAATTATTCAAAAATCTAAGAATTATCTTCATAATAACGGTTTTAGTACTGCTTCTTTAGAAGCTAAGGCGAAATTAAAACGTAATACAAAACTTCTGGATTCATTAAATGATAAATTCGGCAGGATTAATGTCGCTAAAATATTACGGGAAAATGGCCTGAAACAGCTTCCCGCTTATTATTGGGAAGTTGATTGGATAACGAAAAACAGCTCGTCAAATTCCGGTGTTCATATCATTACTTCAACCGACAACAGGGATGAGAATATGGCATTAACTCCCGAGGGCACCCTTTATGCTGTAAATCTCACGGTCGATGGCAAGATTTGGAGAATGGAGCAGCCCAAAGAAAAGAAACATCCGGATAAAATCGTTGACCGTCTGGCGCTTGATTATGCTCTGAAAGATGCAAAGACCACGGATATACACAAACCGGATAAACAGTCCGTTTTTCTGAGTTCATATAATGATACTACCATTATAGATCACCTTTATTTCAGTTTTTTCAGTTATTCAAAAAATGTGTCAAATGCAGACAACCAGGTTGATACATCAAAAATAACAATCGATCAATTTAATGATGCTTTAAGCCGTAAACGCAATATCGGAATCGACAAGATTACGACCGCTAATATTGCCCGGTATCACCTGCTAAATACTCCATGGAGTAATCTTAATTTCATAGTAGACACCGTTTTTTCTGTACCGGGCACAGATGGTATAGTCGCTCGTGTTCGCTTTTCAAATATCGATACGTTATATGGACAAAGTATTCATCCGGAAGTTGATGTGACCGCTTCCGGCGGGCTCGTCGGTTTAAAAACGACTTTCAACTCTCCCAGTAAACAACGTATTAACTGGCGGGAAATAGCCGGACATCTGGTAAGTATTGTTATTTTCATACTACTCTTTATCGTTTTTGCAGTTGTTTTCATACGGAGGATCGATGCACGGTTATTCGATTCCCGTGCCGCTATCTTAATGGGGGTTCTTGGCTGGTTTTTAGCTACCAGCAATATATTGATGGATTCGCTACACCCTTTCCCGACCCTGCATGAATTCGCCACGTTCATGTTTTATCTGAAAATATTTGTTGTTCCTGTAATATTTGGCCTTTTTGGTGCATTTGCCATGTTTTTTGCTTCCGGAACCACCGAGTCCATAGCCAGAAATATACTCCCGTCTAAAATTGAATCTTTGAATCTTGCCAGGCGCGGTTATTTTCTCAATAAAGATATGGGAAGTGTTTTTATCCGCAGTATCGCCTTTTCTTTGATCCTTTCGGGAATACTGACATTAGCGTTGTTCGCTTTCCCAAATGCACATTTATATTCTTCCGAATCGGGCTCGATGGGGACTATATTCTTAGCAGACCATTCATTCATACCACTTATATCCGAGCTATCTAAAAATCTTTATTTTGGATTATTGACCAGCTTTTTCATTTTTCTGGGTATCTCTTCTTATGCTTTTGAGTTTAAATCCAGTGGATGGGCTATCATATTCGTTTCTACAATATTTGGGGCGCTTATGTCCCTCGTGCCCGTCAACCCTGCTTTTAATATTGCCTGGATCCTGGGTGGCATCATGGGATTCTTTTTAGGATATATATATTGGAGATATGATTTTCTGACAGTGGTTCTTTCGGGTGTGTTTCTGTTTATGTTATGGGAAACGTCATCAGGATGGTTATTGCCGAATTCACCCGATTTTATTACATCCTTGTTGACCTGGATTTTTATGGCAGGCCTATTGATTCTCGGAATCTGGGGTATCTATAGTAATAAATCGGGAGACGAGATTCCCAAGTATGTCCCCAGATATGTTGAGGAAATCACCCAGAAACAACGCATGGAGCGTGAACTGGAGATTGCCAGAACCATACAGTCGACTTTTCTTCCACGTAAGTTCCCTCAAATTAAAGGAATCGAAATAGCTGCCGATTGTCACTCTGCGCTGGAAGTTGGCGGTGATTATTATGATATCATCGATCTGGGAAATGGCCGGTTAGGTGTGGCCATAGCCGATGTAAGCGGTAAAGGTGTTCATGCAGCGTTTTATATGACATTGTTAAAGGGATTTTTGCAAAGTCTCTGTCACCAGATCGAGTCACCTGCCGATTTACTCTGTCATATCAACAAGCTTTTTTATGATAATGCTGAACGGGGGACCTTCATATCAATGATCTACGGTATCCTTGATACCAATAAGCGCACATTCACTTTTGCCCGCGCCGGTCATAATCCTCTCCTTCTCAAAGCATCGGCAAATAATAAGGCGGAATCACTGAAACCCGATGGATTGGCACTGGGCATGACAAGCGACGGGCTCTATGGTGAGTATATTAAAAATGTGACCATCAATCTCAGTTCAGGTAACCTCCTGATGTTATATACCGATGGCTATACTGAGGCAATGAATAATTCGAATCATCTTTTCGGTGAAAAAAGATTAATCGAAAGCCTTGAGAAATTGTCTGTTGAATCACCCAAAAGTATCCTTTACGGAATCACTGAAGAAGTTAACAAATTCGTCAATGGCGCCAAGCAACATGACGATATGACCATGATAGTCATTAAATTGATCTGATATCTGGCACTTATTATAGAAACATCCTGAGAATCTACACCTTGTAATAAAGACATTCTTGTCTTATTTTTATAGTAGTAATTATACCACAAAATGGTGGTATCAAGAGAGTAAAAAAATTATTTCGATTTAAATGGTGGATAACGAATTCCACATATTAAAACTATTTTTATAACTATTAAATATTAATCAAGTGAGACCCGAAGAAGCTGTATCATGTATAAAATCAGGGGATCGTGTGTTTATTCACAGTGTAGCTGCTGCTCCTCATCAATTGATAAGAGCTATGACCAATCGCGCCCCCGA
Source organism: Balneolales bacterium (assembly GCA_035267045.1). Classification (GTDB taxonomy): domain Bacteria; phylum Bacteroidota; class Rhodothermia; order Balneolales; family DATFMH01; genus DATFMH01. The sequence goes on along the minus strand of DATFMH010000195.1, from coordinate 22,850 downwards.
GTTAAAAGATGTTGAAGTAGTACATATCCATACCGAAGGCGATGCTCCCTATGTTGCACCCGAATACGCCGGAAGCTTTTGTACTAATTGTATGTTTGTAGGCGCTAATGTCCGCGAAGCCCTGACGACGGGAAGAGCCGATTACATTCCGGTTTTTCTAAGTGAAGTGCCCGCCTTGTTTCGTCAAAAGATTCTACCCATAGATGTAGCCATGATCCAGGTATCACCACCTGATAAACACGGTTATTGTTCACTGGGTGTTTCTGTTGATGTCAGCCGTGCCGCCGTTCAGATGGCCAAACATGTGGTAGCCCAGATTAATCCGAATATGCCACGAACCCATGGTGACGGCCTCATACACATCAGCAGAATAGATGCAATGATAGAAGTGGATGATCCCATACCGGAAGTCATACCCCGTCCGCTTACGGAAGTGGAAAAAGCTATTGGTAAAAATATAGCAGGATTAGTTGATGACGGAGCCACACTGCAAATGGGTATTGGTGCCATACCTGATGCTGTGCTTGCTTCGTTAACCAATCATAAAAACCTGGGAATACACACCGAAATGTTTTCTGACGGGTTGATTGAGCTGGTTGAAAAAGGGGTGGTAAATGGTAAGAAGAAGAAAAAGCACCCGGAAAAAATAGTGGCCAGTTTTGTCATGGGAACCAACAAACTCTACCGTTTCATCGATGATAACCCACTCGTTCAGATGCTGGATGTCGCATATGTCAATGACACAGCCGTAATCCGGAGAAATCCAAAGGTAACGGCGATTAACAGTGCCATTGAAGTGGATTTGACCGGGCAGGTTTGTGCCGATTCCATAGGTACCCGTCAATACTCCGGTGTCGGCGGACAGATGGATTTTATGAGGGGTGCTTCTCTTTCAGAAGGGGGTAAACCAATTATAGCATTGTCCTCAACTACGCGAAAAGGAAGTTCACGAATTGTACCTTATCTGAAAATCGGTGCGGGTGTGGTAACCACAAGAGCACACGTACATTATGTAGTAACCGAATACGGTGTCGCCAATTTATATGGAAAAAACCTGCGGCAGCGGGCTAAAGCACTCATTCAGATTGCTCATCCGAATCATCGCGAATGGCTCGAAAAAGAAGCCTTCGATCGTTTCAAAGTTCTGAAACAATTTTATTGATTTGATCACAGATATTTAATCTTTACAAAAGCCGTATGTGAATGTTCATATGCGGTTTTTTTTAATCGCCCAACAACATTCACGGGTTTATTGGGGTTTTTAACCCTTGATTATGGCTTAAAGCCGGTGGGGACATGCCATGGCATGTCCCTACATCGTGCAAAATTAATATTAAAAAACATACACCTCTATTAACCTAATTTTGTAAGGATTTTTGATCATTGGTGTCTTTTAAATATGACACCAGGATATAAAGAATTTTTACCCAAAATCAGACACCTTCGCAGAAACCAATCCTACCGATTAAAGGGTTGGGATTATTCAAATCCAGGTTGGTATTATTTTACGATTTGTTGCCGGAAACATCGATGTTATTTGGGAAAAATAAGACATAACATTATGGGTTTGTCCATTCCGGGTTGCATCGCATGGTATTACTGGCGACAGATCCCCAACCATCACCCGAACGTGGTTTTGGATACATTCATCGTGATGCCCAATCATATTCACGGTATTATTGGTATTCAGGCCCTTGATTATGGCTTAAAGCCGGAAGGGACATGCCATGGCATGTCCCTTCCACATCGTGCAAAATTTGGAAAACCACAAGCCGAATCTTTGTCCATTATTTTGAATCAATATAAGGGTGCCGTCACCAAATGGTGTCATCTTCACCACCATGATTATTTCAAATGGCAATCACGTTTTTACGACGAAATAATTCGTAATGAAAAAGCCCTTGACAACATCCGTAATTATATCCTTTACAATCCCGAAAACTGGCGGAAGGATTAACATTTCAAGAAGTTTTCTTGTATGGATTTAATCCGTATCAAAATTCATAATTTCACTTCGGATGGGGACCAATCATATTCACGGGTTTATTGGGGTTTTTACCCTTGATTATGGCTTAAAGCCGGTGGGGACATGCCATGGCATGTCCCTAACAAATCGTGCGAAATTTGGAAAACCACAAGCCGAATCTTTGTCCATTATTTTGTATTTTATAATGATTTTATCCCAAATTTTGACAGATATGATATTCAAATAAAGAGAATATAATTATTACTTTTTTCAAATATCTGCCTTTTACTCATAGACATTTAAAATCAAGAATAGTTAGAGAACAATTATTATGCAGGATATAGTACTTATTCCCGGAGATGGTATTGGTAACGAAATTACTTCGTCAGTCACCAAGATACTCAAAACAGCCGGAGCAAAAATAAACTGGATAGAAACCACCGCCGGACTCACAGCTTATGAAGAGAAAGGCAACCCACTTCCCGACGAAGTCGTCGATCTCATCAGAGAACATCATATAGTATTAAAAGGACCCTTAACAACACCGGTCGGGACGGGATTCCGGTCCGTGAATGTGGCGCTTAGAAAAGAATTTAATCTATATGCCAATATACGTCCCGCGAAATCTTTACCTAATGTTCCCAGTCCATACAAGGATATTGACATTGTAATGTTTCGTGAAAATACACAAGGTTTGTATATCGGTCATGAGCGCTGGGTTGACGATGAACACAACCATGCAGAAAGCATTGCCGTTGTAACCCGTGATGCCAGTGAAAATATTATTAGGGCCGCATTCGAATATGCCAGAGAACACAGTCGCAAAAAAGTAACGCTGGTTCATAAAGCCAACATATTGAAATTCACAACCGGACTTTTTCTCCAGATTGGCCGTGAAATAGCTGATCAATACCCTGATATTGAATTCGAGGATATCATTATTGATAACATGGCCATGCAGATGGTGATGCGTCCCCAACGTTTTGATATCGTGGTCACAACAAATCTTTTTGGCGATATCTTATCGGATTTAGCTTCCGGTTTGGTCGGTGGACTTGGCGTCACCGGTGCTGCCAATATCGGTGATGATTATGCCATGTTCGAAGCAGTACATGGTTCCGCTCCCGATATAGCCGGCAAAAATATGGCCAACCCTACCGCCCTCCTGTTTTCATCCCTGTTGATGCTGGAACATATCGGACAGGAAGATGTGGCCAAAAAAGTTCGATATGCTGTTTTGGAAGTGTTGGCCAATCATAAAGACGCATGTACCAAAGATATCGGAGGGAAGGGAACCACAACAACATACACCAATGCTGTTTGTATGGTTTTGGAAGACAAGTTTTAGAATTTTGCCAATCGCCCGTAGGGCCATGCCATGGCATGGCCCTACGGAGACATGTTGTTACAAATCGATAAATTCGGCTTTCCGGGTTTGGGTATCGAAAATAACGATACTGGCCTCGCCTCCAAAACCATTGGCAGTACCCGGGTTGATAGAGATTGTTTTGCCAACTTTTTCCATAACCTTTTCATGCGTATGCCCGCTGATTACCACATCATACGTACCGCATTTCACAAGGGCGTCTTTAATAGCTTGTTGCGTGCCGTGATAGACTGCGAACTTGCATCCATCCTCTTCAAATTCGTAAAATTCACCCGCCATGTTACCGTCGATGGCATTAAACTTATCAATCAACCGGTAATGATCACCATCATTATTACCAAAAACCCCTACAAGATTGAGTCCTTCAAATGGTAATATAGCAAAAGGGCTGCAGTAATCGCCGGCATGAATCACTAAAGGAATTTCTTCATTTTTAAAAATTTTTACCGCTTTTTCGATATGCTGCACATGATCATGCGTATCTGAAATGATCCCTATTCTCATTATATCCCTTTTTAAATTTCTAAATTAAATTACGTCTTACCTGTTAATCCATGAGTTTAAACAAACCATATAGTGTTTCATTGTAAGGAAGCGATACATTCTTTTCATGTGCCATTCGGACAATTGTCCCGGTAAACGTTTCGTACTCCAGTTTTTTACCTCTTACCCGGTCCTGATACGTTGATGTCTTGAAAGCACCAAGGTTCCGGCTTTTGTCGATAATTTCATAAGTATCCTGTTCACTGAATGTAATACCGTACTTGCCGGCTAAAAGGCTTATTTCATCAAACAGAGAACGGCATAATTTCTCACTTTCAGTATTCCTGAAAATCTTATCCAAAGTAACGCCAATGAGGCCTGTCAACATATTAAAAACACTATTCCAGGCAAACTTAATCCATACTTCTTTTTCAATATTTTCCGAAATTGTACAGGTTACATTAACATCATCAAAATGACGGCATAACTCAATCAACCGATCACTCTTACTGCCATTATTTTCCCCTATCGTTATACCGCCCATTGAGCTATGTGATATCACGCCGGGTTCAGCCACCATAGCGCCAATACGGCAAAATCCACGGATAATATGATCCTCACCAAATATCTTAGAAAGCTTAAAATAATTTTCAATTCCGTTCTGTATGGATAAAATCTGAGTATCCTGTCCAACAACAGGTCTAATCATCTCTATTGCCTCGTCGGTATCGTACGACTTGACTGTAAAAAGTATCAGATCCGCATAGCCTGAATAATTATCCAAATTATCAACGGCACGCACACTACTTTTATAATCGTCAGATATACTTCGAATATTCAATCCATTAGTCTGCAAGGCATGTAAATGCATCCCTCTTGCAATAAAAAGAACTTCGTTATGAGAATCAGAATGTAATCGTCCTCCGAAGTACCCGCCAACGGCTCCTGCCCCCATTACAATTATTCGATATTTATCCTTTTCGTTCTCACACATAATTAAATCTTTTTCTTTTTCAGCGAATGCTAATTATACACAACTGTATACATTTCAATCATTTAATATGTTTCCTTTTATATTAAATTAACCTAATTTATTGTTATAATTATGGTTGGTATAATATTATTAACTTTTTTTACTAATGTAATGTAATGCCATTTCATTCCTTTATTATTCAAAATGACATTAAAAACTAATCATCAACAACTTATCAGGTAAAATTATGTCTGCATTTTATAAGTGCACGTATCGATTATTTAAGCAAACACTGCTTAGTACTATTCTCTTTTCATTGTTCTTTTCAATTCAAACAGTATATGGGCAAAAGAATTTTGAAGGTATTATAACTTTTCAAATTGAATCACAAAGTAACAATGCCCAGAAGATGATGTACTACGTCAAGGGAAACAAGGTCAGGATGGAAATGGAAATGCCGGGTACGGCAGCCGGAATGAGCCCTACAATTATATATGATAACGAATCCAATAAGATGTACACACTCATTTCCCAGATGAAAAGTTATATGGAAATACCAATAAATTTATCTGAACAGGAAGCTGACAGCAGCAATCAGATAGATGACAATGATAAACCAGTGAAAACAGGTAAAACTGAAAAGATCGCAGGAGTGGAATGTGAGCAGTGGCTTATTAAAACGGATGATGGAGAAACGGAATTATGGAATGCCAAAGGATTTGGAAATTTCCTCTTTGTGCAAAATAATGCTTTTATGAAACGAAACAGGCATCAACCGGAATGGCTTAAAGATATTATGAAAGAGGGGTTCTTCCCGTTCCGTATTATCAGTAAAGATCAGGATGGTAATATGGATATGAAAATGGAAGTGACGGATGTTAAAGCTGAGAATTTAAGTGCCTCGCTCTTTGAAATACCCTCGGGCTATAATAAGATGAATATTCCGGGAAGAGAATAGCAGTGATCAGTAAGCAGTTAACAGTATCAGAAAATAGAATAACCATCTATAAACTTACTAAGTAACCTGTCATTCCGACCGAAGTGAAGGAATCTATTAACGCTCAGGATCATTACAAAAGCTATAAACCGATAAAAGTTAATAGCCGTTGATAGATCCCTCGAGTTCCCCGGGATGACAGTTCGGGCAGTTTTGTTGAAGAACGTATTTTCATCGGTCAGAAGGTTTAAACCGTCTGTCCGATCCCGGTTTCCGGTCTCCGGTCTCCGCTTTTATCTGCGAAAATCTGTGGCTAAAAAATTTTGGCCTCAAATTATTTGATCACCCAGGTTTCTTTTCCTCTCAAAAGAGCATCAAGATCGGTTTCACCTTTTTGTTCTGCAGCCAGCATCATCTGTTGATTAACCTGATCATCGTAAGTTGGTCGATTGACAGCATAAAAAACACCAAAGGGTCTCGGCAAGTGATTTTCGGTTGATGGATCATCAAAGAAACGGGATAATATGTAGGCTTTGGTATTATCTTTTTCATCATGTATCCATAGATCATTTTTGGAAAAGCCGTCGTTCAGATTAACGATCTCGGGTTTGAGTCCGTCAAGACGGATACCTTTATCATTGTCACTTCCAAAAACAAGCGGTTCGCCATCTTCAAGATAAATCGTTTCAGCAGGTCTCGATTTTTTATCCGTATATACGCCAAATGCGCCGTCGTTAAATACCAGGCAGTTCTGATATATTTCCACCATTGAAGTGCCTTTATGTTCATGAGCACGTTTCATCATGGTACGCAGGTGCTTGGGATCACGATCCATTGCTCTCGCTATAAAACTGCCATCCGATCCGAGGCTGATAGCAGCAGGATTGAACGGATGATCGATGGATCCCATTGGTGTCGATTTTGTAATCGCTCCTTCGTGTGAAGTCGGCGAATATTGTCCTTTTGTCAACCCGTATATTTCATTATTAAACAGTAACAGGTTTACATCCATATTGCGGCGTAATAAATGCGCAAAATGGTTGGTACCGATAGAAAGTGAATCGCCGTCACCGGTAATGATCCAGACACTTAGTTCGGGACGGGTCGCTTTAAGCCCACTTGCTATCGCCGGTGCACGGCCGTGGATTGAGTGCATTCCGAAAGTATCCATATAATATGGAAATCGGGAAGAACAGCCGATACCGGATATAAACACGATATCTTCCTTGGGCACCCCGATTTCGGGCATCATGTTTTGAACTTGCTTGAGGATCGTATAATCCCCACAACCCGGACACCAACGCACATCCTGATCTGACGAAAAATCCTTGCTCGAATATTCAGGTGTCTCCGTTTGGTTACCTTTATCCGCGGTCACCTTTTTCAAAATGTTGGTTTGAGCGTCTTTTATTTCCATAGCTCGATTATATTTGAATCTCTGTTATGACAATTTCAGTATTTCGGCGATCTTATCCTTTATTTCGCCGACAGTAAAAGGCAAGCCTTTGATTTTGTTAAATCCTTCGGCCGGAATCAAAAACTTATCCCTGATCAATTTGACCAACTGACCGTTATTGATTTCAGGAATCAGAACCTTGTCAAATCCATTGAGGAGGTACTCAAGATTTTTGGGAAACGGGCTTAAATATCGTAAGTGCGCGTGTGAAACATCGTATCCTTCCAATCTTGCATCATGCACAGCGGTTTTTATAGTTCCATAGGTAGAACCCCAGCTTAATATCAGAAGCTTACCCTGATCATTACCGTTGTCAATCACCTGTAAAGGAATATCCTCGGCAATCAGATCCCGTTTTTCCTCACGCAGCTTTACCATATATTGATGGTTTTCGGGATCGTAGGATATATTTCCCGTCTCGTGGAATTTTTCCAGGCCGCCTAAGCGGTGTTCCAAACCTTTTGTTCCCGGAACAGCCCATGGACGTGCCAAGGCTTCGTCACGAACATATGGCAGGAATTTTTCGGCGTTTTCTTCAACCCGAGCCGGCTCAAAAGAAACTTTTATCCCGGGCAGATCATCAGAAACCGGGAATTTCCATGGTTCCGATCCGTTTCCAAGATATCCATCCGACATGAACATGACCGGGATCATATGTTCTATAGATATACGGCAGGCTTCAAATATCATGTTAAAGCAATCGGATGGTGAACTTGCGGCTACGATGGCAATCGGACATTCACCATTACGTCCATACATAGCCTGTAATAAATCAGCCTGTTCCGTCTTCGTAGGCAATCCTGTAGACGGCCCACCCCGCTGTATATTCATAATAACCAATGGCAACTCAAGCATGGCCGCCAGGCCGATCGCTTCGGTCTTTAAGGCAATACCCGGGCCGGAACTTCCGGTAAGGCCAAGGCTGCCACCGAACGAAGCTCCTATTGCGGAACTGACGGCGGCAATTTCATCCTCTGCCTGATACGTCATGATTCCGTAGTTTTTCAACTTAGACAGGCCATGTAAAATATCAGAAGCCGGTGTTATCGGATAAGAACCATAAAATATCCGTAATCCGGATTTTTGGGCTGCTGCTGCAATACCGAGTACGGTGGCATCATTCCCGGTAATATTCCGATATGTGCCGGTTTCAATATCCGCTTGTTTAACATCATAACGAACTGTAAAAATCTCGGTGGCCTCCCCATACCGGTGACCATCTCTCAACGCCTTGATGTTGGCTTCAGCCAATTCCGGACTCTTCTTTCCGAATTTTTCATTCAGAAAATTTATTGTAGGTTCCAAAGGACGATTATACATCCAGTAAAGCACGCCGAGGACAAACATGTTTTTACATCGTTCAACATCCTTTGATGATAACCCGCTGTCAACCAGGCTTTCTTTTGTGAGTTTGGTAACATCCACTTCAAGCACCTGGTAATTATCCAACGACCCGTCTTCCAAAGGATTCACATCATCATATTTCGACAATGACAGATTCCGTTTATCGAACCCGCCGGTGTTGGCAATAATAATCCCGTTATCTTTAAGATGTTTTAAATTTGCTTTCAGTGCAGCCGCGTTCATGGCCACCAACACATCACAACTATCGCCGGGTGTGTAAATGGCTTTACTTCCAAACTGTATTTGGAAACCGGAAACGCCGGGTACCGTTCCGGCCGGCGCACGTATTTCAGCCGGGAAATCGGGGAAAGTACTTAAATCGTTTCCAACCAGGGCGGTTGTGTTAGTGAACTGTGATCCTGTTAATTGCATCCCGTCACCGGAATCACCAGCAAATCGGATCGTTACTACTTCTTTAATCTCGTTATGTCTTCCCATTATCTTATCTCAGTAGGATGGTCTATAGAGGGATTAATTTGTATTTCTACCTTTTCTCTCTTTTAAAGTGCTTAGCATAGGAATTACCTGCAATTTAATCATCTCCATATGTGATAGTATACAAGTAATCTTCATTTTGGCTTGAAAATATAAGTCATTTTTATGAAGAATAAATGAATAATCCGGTACTCATTTTTATCAGCCATGCCATGTCCACAATAAAAGCTTAACAATCGTTTATATTATAAATATAAACATATATATAATAAAATTTAACATTTAGATCTATCCGGTATTTTATGTATCCGATTCTTTTTTAAATTACATTATTATAGATACGATCTTATATAAAATATTATAAACCAGAACTTTATGAAAACGTTATTAATAATAACATTTATCTTCATCTTACCTGTCTCCTATTCCATGGCTCAGAACCAGTCTCACGTTAGCAACCTGTTAAAAGAGGCTACGGAACTTAAAGACAGCTATAACGAACCCCAGGCACTGGATGCCTATTTAAAAGTCCTTCAAGCCGATTCCACCAATTATGAAGCGCTTTGGAATGCCAGTTTTTTATATTCCAGAATTGGTAATCGTTTCGAAGACAAAGACAAGCAAAAACAATATTTCAATAAAGCAAAAGTATTGGCGGAAAGAGCGTTAAAAGTCAACTCTAACGACGCTGAATCCAATTTTGTTATGTCTGTGGCTATGGGAAGGATGGCGTTGATATCCGGTCCGAAAGCTCGCGTTGCAGCCTCCAACGACATCAAGCATTACGCAGAAGAGGCATTGAAATACGACTCGCTGCATGCCGGCGCATGGCACGTTCTGGGCCGATGGAATTACGAAGTAGCCAACCTTAATTTTGCTGAACGTATGGCGGCCAATCTTCTTTTTGGTGGTTTACCCAAGGGGGCAAGTGATCATAATGCCATTGAAGATTACAAAAAGGCCATTAAATACGACGGCAATAATATTTTGTACTACCGGGATCTTGCTATTGTATACAGACATGAAGATCAGGATCAAAAAGCTATAGAGACTTTAAACAAGCTTCTTTCCCTGAGTCCGAAATCCCCGGATGACCCTAAATATGTGAAAGAAGCCCGCCAAATGCTTAAGAAACTGCAATAATATCTACAATGGACTCCACGTAAAGCTGGAGTCCATCCTTTATTTTTTCCGTTTATATATCGTTTTTTCATATTGAGACTGTCCAAAAAGTCCGGATTCTTTTTCATCGGAACGATCTTACCACCTTTATTCCCGAAAATGTTCAAGACAAGCTATCCCTGACAATAGGGAGGACATATGCAATCATGTTCCTAAATTGTTTAGGCAATTATATTTAATAAAATACTTTTTATTCTACCTATATGATTTCCCTGCGGGACAATAGTGATATTGGCAGTTGATATTGTGGCAACCATCCCTGTTTCAGTTGGGATAATCGTCCTGTTGCGAACAAAATGGAATTAATTTATTCCAGAGAATTCGAGATCTCACATTCTTCTTTTGTTCCATGAACTCTATAGGAACAGAATATTGTCAGAGACCATATTACTCCTTACACCATCCTCATGTCTTCGTTTTCCTGTTATTATATTTCGCTTCGTATTTCAACAAAATGCTCAACAGGAGTGGTATATATCATTCCATCCCCTTTCATGCCTGTATACGCTTTACGGCGAATTATATCTACTATGGATTTTACATCCTCATCCCTGCAAATCAATTCGATTTTCGCTACATCAGAGAATTTTTTTACGCATTCAATTGAATATTTTGCGGTATGAGGATCGGCCAAACTTCCGACTCCCATGACATCTATTAATGTCACATTTTTTTCACCCGTTTGCTCGAGGGCTTCCATCACTTCTTCGGCTTTATCACATCTTATAAATGCTTTAACTTCTTTCATATCATCCCTCCTTGTTTGTTTTATTTGAATCGACAATAATTGATGGGTTCCAATAATCCGTTTATCAATTACTTTTTATTCTACCTATATGATGTCCCTGCGGGACAAGGTGTAAATCAATTAATCTTGAATTTGTCGATGAATCAGAATGCTTATATACTATTATCCTATATCCCGGGAATCCTGAAACCCTCTATTCGGATTATTTAGATGGACGCCACCCTGACCGGGTGGAGCCCATCATATTCCCTATTCTGCATTCTCTATTCTCCATTCTCTATTCTGTTTTCTGCATTCTCCTTTTTCACTTCCCTGCTTTTCCAGAGATAATAAATAGCAGGAATCACTACTAAACTGAGCACGGTAGATGAGATCATACCCCCGATCATGGGGGCGGCTATTCGTTTCATGATTTGTGATCCGGTCCCCGATCCCCACATGATGGGTAGTAAACCGGCAATGATCGCCGTTACGGTCATAAAAACCGGACGTATTCGCAAAGCCGTGCCTTGTATGACAGCTTCTTTCAAATCATTTAATGAATGAAGGTTACCATGTAATCGCCTATCATTATACGATTGATCGAGATAGGCCAGCATAATAACACCGATTTCAGCCGTCACTCCCGCCAATGCAATAGCTCCCACGCCAACAGCTACACTCAGATCATAACCAAGGAAATAGAGATACCAGATCGATCCAACCAGCGCGAAAGGCAGGGTCAGGATCACCATCATGCTTTCCTGAAAATTTTTAAAATTGAAGTAGAGTAACAGGAAGATGATCAATAGGGTAATTGGGACGACCACTTTCAGCCTTTCTTTGGCCCGCTGCATATATTCATACTGTCCGCTCCATGTAATGGTATATCCCTCGGGAAGATTTATAGACGCATTAACCGCTTTTTGAGCCTTTTGTACATACGAACCTATATCCGTATTCCGGATATCCACATAGATCCAACTCGTATACCGGGCGTTCTCGCTCTTTATCACCGGGGCACCTTTCCGAAACTGAAGATCGGCCACATAACCCAGCGGGATCTGGGCACCAGACGGGGTCGGGATTAATACGCGGCGAAGGGAAGTGAGATTATCCCGCAGCTCACGGCTGTAACGTACATTAACAGTATAACGCTCACGACCTTCAACAGTCTGCGTCACCTGCATTCCTCCGATAGCGGATTTTATCACATCCTGAACATCACCAACGGTGAGGCCGTATCTCGCTGCCTCTTCGCGTTTAACCCGAAAATCGAGGTAATGGCCTCCGGTTGTTTTATCAGCAAAAGCACTTTGCGTACCAGGCACATCACGAACCACGGCTGCTATATCCTGTCCAAGTTTAGATAACATCCCGAGATTCGGACCTGATATCTTGATACCTACCGGTGTCTTTATACCCGTTGACAGCATATCGATTCGTGTTTTTATAGGCATCGTCCACGCATTAGTCAGGCCTGGAAAATGAATGGCATCATCCATCTGCCGCTTCAGCTTATCAATAGTCATGCCTTTTCGCCATTCGCTTTTAGGCTTAAGAGTTATGACCGTTTCGAACATAGACAAAGGTGCCGGGTCCGTTGCCGTCTCCGCTCTGCCTGCCTTCCCGAATACCGTTTTAACCTCGGGAAAAGATTTTATAATCTTATCCGTCTGTTGTAACAATTCACGGGCTTTCGTTATGCTTATACCCGGATCGGTCGTAGGCATGTACAACAGATCACCTTCATTCAATTCCGGCATGAATTCCGAGCCCAACCGTTTAAGCGGGATCAGAGTTGCCACCAGGATGATCACTGCGGTGATGATTGTGAACCATTTATATTTCAAAACAAAATTAATGACGGGACGGTAAACGGCGATCAGAAATCGGTTGATCGGGTTTTTATGCTCTGGCAAAATTTTGCCCCGTACAAAATATCCCATTAATACAGGTATGATAGTGATAGACAAAAGAGCGGCCGCTGCCATTGAATACGTTTTGGTAAAGGCCAGGGGCTTAAATAAACGTCCTTCCTGTCCGTGAAGCGTAAATATGGGTAGAAATGAAAATGTTATGATCAACAATGAGAAAAACAACGCGGGTCCCACTTCTTTTGAAGCGTCGATGATAATACGCCAGTGATCTTTCTTACCACGATCCCGCTCCATATGTTTATGCGCATTTTCGATCATCACGATCGCACCATCCACCATAGCTCCAATAGCGATGGCGATACCACTTAACGACATAATATTGGCATTGATCCCCTGGAAATACATCACCAGGAAAGCAATGAGAATACCCATTGGAAGGGTGATAATCGCGACCAGTGCACTTCGAAAGTGCAGTAAAAATATTATTGTTATCAGGGCTACGATAATACTTTCTTCCAGTATCTTATCTTTCAGAAAATCGATAGCGCGCTGTATCAACCCCGAACGATCATAAGCGGTATGAAGCGTTACACCCGGTGGCAATCCTTTCTTCAATTCAGCCAGTTTCTTCTTGACCGCTTGTATGGTTTTCAGTGCATTGGCCCCATTTCGCATAATGACTACACCACCGACTGTCTCGCCCCGGCCATTCCATTCAGCTAAACCACGCCGAAGATCCGGTCCGACTGTCACATTACCTATGTTACGTATCTGAATCGGTGTTCCGTCTTTTGTGACCCCAACCGGTATATCATTGATATCCTTTTTCGATTTAATATACCCCAGTCCGCGAACCATGAACTCGGTCTCCCCCATTTCTACCAGGCGGCCACCGACATCACTGTTGCTTCGTTTAATAGCCATCTTCACTTTTGAAAGCGGAATATGATAAGCAAGGAGTTTGTCCGGATCGACATTAACCTGGTATTGTTTTACGTAACCGCCGACACTCGCCACTTCCGAAACGCCGGGCACACTCATCAATTCATAACGCAGATACCAATCCTGAACGGTTCGCAATTGCTGTAAATCGTATTTATTTCCGCCGTCCAGCGTATATTCATACACCCACCCGACTCCTGTCGCATCGGGCCCCAAAACCGGATTGACATCGGCCGGTAAATTGCTGGATGCGGAGTTCAGGTATTCCAAAACACGGCTGCGAGCCCAGTATGGATCGGTGCCGTCTTTAAAAATGATGTAAATGAGGGAGTAACCGAAAAATGAATACCCCCTCACTACTTTGGCATTCGGAACAGATAACATAGCCGTTGTCAAGGGATAGGTGACCTGATCTTCCACAACTTGCGGTGCCTGGCCCTGGTACTTAGTATACACGATGACCTGCACATCGCTCAAATCGGGTATGGCATCTACCGGTGTTTGGTACATGGCATATAATCCTCCAAGCACAACCAGTACCCCGAATACAATAATCAGGAAACGGTTATTAACCGATAATTCTATAATTTTCTTAAGCATCGTTATCTCCTGTCAGCCTCTTGTTACTTCGTTTCATGATTATTATTCGCTTTGTTATGTTCGTGCTTTTGAGACTCCGGAGATTTCTGCTTTTGCTGCATATTTTCCATGCTCTTTGGGGTCGAAGGTGCTTTACCTTCCATTTGCTTCTTTTCCATCTTCATACCAGGCGACTTCGATTCTAACATCTTTTGAATCGCCTCCTGAAGCCGGCTTTCACTGTCTAACAGGAATTGTGCCGATGTCACAATCATCTCTCCTTGTTGAAGTCCGCTCAGAACCTGAATATCATTGTTACCGGCTCCGCCCTCTATACCAAGTTCCACCTGGCGCGGTTCAAATTTACCGGCCCCTTTATCAATAAAAACAATATCTCTTGTACCCGTATGAATTACGGATTCGGATGGGATATAAAGCGTATTGGAAATGGTACGGCCCCGAATGCTGATATTTGCATACATGCCCGGCTTCAATTCAAGGTTTTTATTCGGGAAAACGATACGGACCCGGACATCCCGGGCTTTCTGATTCAGGGTCGGATAGATATAATCGATAGCCCCTGTAAATGTCTCACCCGGAAGATACGATAACGACATTGTTACTTTCTGTCCTTTCACGATCCACGGAAGTTCGTAATCATAGATGCTGGCATTCAGCCACACCTTTGACAGATCGGCAATCTGAATAATATTGGTACCCTCTTTTATGTGCATACCTTCAATAACGTTCTTATGAACGATCACTCCGGTGGCAGGCGAATGCAGCAGAATGGACTTCCTCACTTTACCGGATGTTTTCAGATCCCGGACGAACGATGCGGGAAGATCCCAGTAATCCATGCGTTTTTGAGCTGCCTCAAGCAGTGAGTTGCCACCATCTTTTATCGTGTTAAAATCACTTCCGTTCAATGCGTTACGTGTATTCAGCGCCAATAAATACTCTTGTTGAGTGGTTACAAGATCCGGCGAATAAATCGTCAACAGCGGGTCACCTTTACGCACCATCTGACCTTCATAACTGGCATACAGCTTCTCAATCCATCCGGAATATTTCAGGTTAACGGTATACAAATGGTTTTCATCATAGGTTATATTACCGACGGTACGCACCGTCTTGCTGAAATCCCCTTTTTGGACCATCGCTGTTTTGACACCCATATTTTGTATGGTCACCGGGTCAATTTTCACGGTTCCTTTGGCGCCGGCCGGTGCCTCTCCCTCATACACCGGTACGAGATCCATTCCCATCTTCGACTTACCGGGGTGATCGTATATCTCAGATGGATTCATCGGGGCTTTCCAGTACAACACTTTCCGCCCGTCTTTGGATGTGTCTTTTTTATCTTTTAGACCTGCATTTTGTTCCGTACCGTTCGGGTTATCCATTTTCATGGAATTTGAACTGCTTCCGGCCCAATAACCGGCAGCCAATGCAAGCAGTACAACTGGTAATAAGATGATTAATGTTTTCCCTCTCATTACGTTCTCCTTTTTAGTCTTTTTATTTTCTTTAAAATCTATTTTCATGTAACTGCCCGGGTTTCAATTTGCTTCAGATCCGAGTTCGCTTTGTATCACGGCAAAAGCGATGTGGTAATCCGTCAGAGCCCGGTAATAATCCAATTGGAAATTGAAAAGGCTCATTTCGTTATTCAGTAGCGTGAGAAAATCTACTTTATCATTTTGGTAGCCAGACAATGCCGATTGGAGCGATTGCTTTGATTGCGGTATGATTCCCGTTTTATATAAATCCATGAGCTTCTTCGATTTATTCAGGAGTGCCAGGTTCCTGACTATGTTATTCGCCACCGTATTTCTTACCTGGTCGTAACGCTGGGTTACCATCTTGCGTGAGTACTTCATTTCCTCGATGTTCTTTTTCTGCTTCCTTTTGTAATAGATGGGAATATTCACACTGAATAATCCGGAAAGGAAATCAATGCCACCGGAACCATTCGACAGGACGTCGCGCTGGGTGTAGGCAATGCCGATTTTAATATCCGGCAACCTGCCCTTTTGAGCTAAATCAACTTTTTTATCGGCCTGTGTTTCCATCAGCTTCCAGGAATTCAGAAGCGGGCGCTTTTCATTCGCTATTGCCAATAACCGGTTCGAAACGGTGTCGATATTTGCAATGGGTGGTAAAACCGGTTCTCCCAGGGAACGGTCAGGCGGCTGGTTGACGAGCGTATTCAAATGTGCTACAACAACCTTTCTCTTCTGCCTCAGGGTGATTTCATTATCAATGAGCCGGGATAATTCCAGTTGGGCACGCAGAACATCCTGCTGCAATCCTTTACCCACACTGTACTTTGTTTCAGCTATCGTGACAAAATTTTTCAAAACAGACTGATTTTCATTAACCGTCTGAAGTGCGCGGTCGACATAGAATAATTCGAAATAAGTCTTCTTAACTTCTTTAATCAGTTGATTTTTCAATTCCTGGTATTGGGCTTCGGCGATATTCTGCTGGTCGCTCGCGATTTCCGATTTCAGTGTAAGTTTTCCGGGAAACGGTATAGCCTGCATTAGGGTCACCTGTTTACCGGTCATCGGTTCCTGGTTAAAACGGAACGTATTGAGTGGTAAATTAAGCAGATTGACACCCAGTACAGGATCGGGCAGTGAACCGGCTTGCGATATTTTCGAGCCATATACATCAATCTGCGTATGCGCCGACTGTAACTGTGGATTCTCAGCTATCGCTCTCCCAATAAGCCGGGTCAGATCAAGTTTATTGGATGATGATTGCGCCCTGGCGGATATATAGTTAACAGACAGGATCAGGATAAGACCCACCAAACGATATACTCTCATAAATAATTACAATTTAAAATAGTTAGGATAATCAGGCAGTTAATGCCATTTTGGACTCATTGGCTTCGATGAATGGATACTTTTTTTTCATAAATCGGCTGATACCGACTCATAAAAAAATATTCCGGTAACCAATGGATAGTACATACTTTAGAAAGGGCGGTCTTATCTCAAATCAGGAGTATGCTGTTCTTCAGATAAATAGGTTGGGTATCTGACGATAGAGAGGGAGGTATATACCAGGCAAATACGTTTCTGACGGGAACTGTCTTTGTGTCTTTTTTATATGTAAATAACACGTGAACTTTAAAATGTACGTTCGACGAAGTCAGCAGTTCCGTATTAGATCGTACAGGAACCTGACAATTACAGACCGTAAGATTATTAAATTGCCCATTCTCATTGTGTTGATTGGCATTCATACAACAAGAAGCATTTTCCGCAGACATTTGCGAAGTAAATGCCACCGCATGCTTAGAATTCATGGTCATTTGCATATGGCAATTACCTATGGCAAAACCACTGCCGGCAAATAACAGGAGAATCAATAAGCTGGAAATAATGCGATATGTACGTTTATGAATCATTAAATTAAATATATGAATTTCAATCTTTAAATAATCAGAAATATTTTTACTTTTACAAAGTTAATGAATATAAAACTATTTAGTAATATTACTTGTTATAAATTTTCTGTTAAAGGAAATGATTAAAGGCTAACTAACTGTTACAGGTAAAAAGAGTTTGGTGTAACAAAATTCGAACATTACAACCATATGTGAACTCACAGTCATATTTGTGCACCCTGTAGTTACATATTCATACATGCAATTTTTAGATTCAAATAAAAAAGGAGAAACATGAAATATTATTTCAGCAAAAAAGTAGACCTTGATTTCGACAAAGCCATCGATAAGGTCACCAAAGAACTTAAAGAGGAAGGTTTCGGAGTTTTGACGGAAATTGACGTCAAAGCCACCCTGAAAAAAAAGCTGGATGTCGATTTTCGGAACTATCGGATTCTCGGTGCCTGCAATCCGGAGTTTGCTCACAAAGCCCTTTTGGCAGAAGACAAGATCGGAACTATGCTGCCTTGCAATGTTATTGTTCAGGAACTGGATGACGGCTCTGTTGAAGTATCGGCAATCGACCCGGTGGCATCTATGCAGGCTGTCGATAACGATGAGTTACCGGCCGTTGCAAGTGAGGTTCGCAAACGCCTCAGTAAGGTGGTTGAAAGCTTATAATTATAGCAAGGAAATTGGTAAAAATAAAGCCGGTTATGCCGGCTTTATTTTTAATATGTAATTGTGGATAACTTTTAAGTGAGCTTAAAATGCACTGAGCTCGTTTTATTGGTACCTATGTATCTTCAAAGCATGAAAAATTAATGAATCCTCTTTCATTATACGACGGGTTTAAATTTTGTGAGGATTGGGGAAACATTTATTCACCGTAATAGCCCGGTCCGTTTTTTATTCCATTACTGCAAGAGATCCGTTTTCAGGTGACGTTACATACTTCCGGAAGGCAATTAAAAATCACAAGTTATTGTTTATTAATTACTTATGTGATTTACTGGTACATCATGTAATTTCCCTGTCCCGATTATTGTGATATAATCAGCATAGAGATAACCGGTCTCATAAAATGAGTCAGTTAGTACTCAAAACTAAATTTTTGATTACAATAGACAGTGACTTGTTATTAACCTGTTAACACGACGATAGCCAGGATGATAACGACTGCCACTTTTAAGATGATACTTTTCCAGTGTGGCATAAGGCAAATGGTGTTTAAAAAATGTTGATAACTTGTGGACAGTTAACAATAATCTGGCACAAAGTCAAATTATTTAGAGTTCTATTATTTAGATCAACACACTTTAAAATTGTTACATGAAATTTTGTAACAAAGTGGAGAATGGTGCTTAGAGAAAGGAAGGCACAGAGTTCCAAAGTTCCAGAGGCACAAAAGGCCTCTTATCTCGTGATGGGGCTCTGCCCCTTCACGCTGGGAAGGAGGCTCTGCCTCCAGGAGCGTGATTACAAGGGCGGGACGCAGAGCGTCCAACCTGGCGTCACAGGGCAGAGCCCTGTGACGAGATAAGAACAATGATCATTGTTTTATTCCACCGTCACGCTTTTGGCCAGATTCCGGGGTTGATCGACATTACAACCCCTGTTAACGGCTATGTGATAGGATAACAGCTGTAACGGAATAACAGACAACAACGGTGAAACACAATCAGATGTTTCCGGAATATCAATTTCAAACTCCGACAAATTCTTAACGGCTGTATTCGTCTCGGTGGTAACCGAGACAACACGTCCCTTGCGGGCTTTAACTTCCTGAATGTTACTGACCATCTTGTCGTTAGTGTGATCGGTAGTAGCAATTACGACGACCGGCATATAGTGGTCAATTAAGGCAATCGGACCATGTTTCATCTCGGCAGCCGGGTATCCTTCGGCATGTATATATGAAATCTCTTTCAATTTTAGCGCGCCTTCAAGGGCAACAGGGAAATTATAACTGCGTCCCAGGTAGAGAAAATTCGGTGCATATGTAAACAAATTGGCAATCTCCTGAATCTGCTTATCCTGCTTCAGGATCATCTTGATCTTATTCGGAACATCAAGCATATCCCGGATGATCTCATGAAAATAGTCATCGCTGATCGTCTTCCGTTCTTTGGCAACCATCAATGCCATCATGATCAACACGGCAACCTGCGCGGTGAACGCCTTGGTGGAAGCCACCCCTATTTCGGGTCCGGCGTGCGTATACACGCCCGCATCCGTTTCCCTTGAAATGGTTGAACCGACCACATTACAGATACCAAGCACCGTCGCGCCTCTCGACTTTGCTTCTCTCAGGGCTGCCAGAGTATCGGCCGTCTCACCACTCTGTGATATAACAATCATCACATCGTCTTCGGTGATCAGGGGATCTTTGTATCGAAATTCCGAAGCATATTCAACTTCCACGTTCATTTTGGCTATATGCTCAAATACATATTCACCGACCAAACCGGAGTGCCAGCTTGTGCCGCAGGCCGCAATGATAATACGCGGCGCTTTTACCAATTTATCCAGCACATTCTCAATCCCTCCTAATACTATTCGGTTATCATCGAGATTGATACGTCCGCGCATGCAATCGGCTATGGAATCAGGCTGTTCATAAATCTCTTTGAGCATGAAATGGGGATAACCACTTTTTTCGATCTGCTCGATGCTCATCGCCAGTTCATGTACTTCCTTCGTAAGCGGGATATTACGGATCGTTTTTATTTCATATCCATCGCGTTTTATGATGGCCATTTCATTATCATCCAGGTAAACCACTTTATTGGTATACTCAACAACAGGTGAGGCGTCCGAGGCAATGAAATACTCATCATCACCGATAGCCACCAGCAATGGCGACCCTTTACGTGCCACAATCAATTGATCGGGTTCATCCTGATTAATAATGGCCAGTCCGTAGGTCCCTTCAATCTGAACAAGAGCCTGCTGCACGGCCTTCTCGAAACTAATGCCGCTCACTTTTTCAATCTCTTCAATAAGATGAGCAAGAACTTCCGTATCCGTTTCTGTAGTAAATTTATGCCCTTTACGTATTAATTCATTTTTAAGGGAGTCATAATTCTCAATAATGCCATTATGAACGATGGCGAAACGGTGATTTTCACTTATATGGGGATGTGCATTAATATCATTTGGCTCACCATGTGTAGCCCAGCGAGTATGACCGATACCGATATTACCAACCAGGGGCTTCTCTTTGAGCATCCGGTCGAGATCAGCAACCTTCCCTTTCCCCTTTCGTATGGATAATTGTCCATTGACAATAGCAATACCGGCCGAATCATACCCCCTGTACTCCAACCGGTGCAATCCTTTGGTAATGACTTCGGCAGCATCACGATTTCCTATGTATCCAACTATTCCGCACATAATAATAACTTATGAATTATTTTGATTTTCTGAAGATATTATTGACTCCCAACCCCATAATCAGGAGTGTTATAATTTATATAACGTATTAACAATATATTGCAGGCTCAATCTAAGAAAAAGATTAACAAATTATGCAATCAATCGTTTGATTAATAGAATATTTAAACAATCTTTTTTGATAAATAACTTTGTCAATCCAATAGCCGGCCCGTATCTTAACACTTAACAGTATGCAGTTAAACAGTTAGCAGTATTAGATGTAAGCTTGTCAATATTACCAATTACTCATTATTAATTATAAATTGATAACGCTTTATGAAGCAGATTTGTTTCTTTGAGGATGAACAATGTAACCATTTAAATCCACTGATTCTCACCCGGCCGGCCGACCATCTGCGAATCGGGATCCTCAAAATATGCGAAAAATGGAAGGAACTGCTTCATCCGGATCAGGTAACCCGCTTATTACGGCCGGAGCTTAAAAACCTGTTTCCCGCCCCCGCTCTTCAGTCCGATAACGATTGTCTATGGATCAACGCCCGTTTTTTACCTGACACAAAAATGGCAGCCGCTATCGATAAACTGGATCCCGATGAAGGCTACACCAGCAACGGAGCACCGGTAATCATCAAACTGTCCGGCGAAAAATCCTGTTCTCATTTCGAAAATAGGTCCATCGAATTTAACGATGTTTCATTTAGGCCTTTGGTATCCGGCTCATTATTAACACATGTCACCGACATCTTTCAAAAAAATGGCGATCAGATCACAAACGACTGGTCCATCCTCAATTTGCCGGATAAAACAAATATGGATGTTAAAGAAGCCACGGTATTCGGTGACCACCCCGTTTATGCCAAAGGTAATGTTACCATTGAGCCCGACGTGACGTTCATTACAACGGACGGCCCTGTTTACCTCGGAGAAGATGCCACCGTTATGGCCGGGGCTGTCGTTCGCGGACCCGTTGTTCTCGGCGATCACTCGTACATTAAAATGAATGCTAAAATATATGGTGAAACGACCATCGGGCCACATAGTAAGGTCGGTGGCGAATTACATAATGTCGTTATCCAGGGATACAGTAATAAAGCACATGACGGATTCCTGGGCAACTCGGTGATCGGGGAATGGTGTAATTTCGGAGCCGATACCAATAACTCGAACCTGAAGAATAATTATAGCACGGTTCGCCTCACAGATTGGCCGACCCGGGAAACAGTCGATACCGGGTTACAATTTTGTGGTACCATTATGGGCGATCACTGTAAAACGGCCATCAATACGAATATCAATACCGGGAGTGTGTTTGGCGTCTGTTGTAATATCGTTACCGCGAGTTTTCCGCCGAAGTTTCTACCCTCTTACAGCTGGCTGACCGATAAGGGAAATCATCCCTATGATCTTGATAAAGCCATTGAAACAGCTGAAATGGTCATGAAACGCCGGAATGTGGCCATGACCGATGAGTACCGGGCGTTAATGAAGTATTTGTTCGGGAAACGGTGAAATAAGTACTTAGAGAACTTAGAGTTGGGGCATGGTGCAATGTTAAATTTTGAATCATTGGTAACCAGCAATACTTCGATATATTGTAAAAGCATCGATATATATTAAGGAAAACCCAGGAAGAAAATCCCCAGCTTTTTTCCATTAATCATTTATAAGATTTACTTATGCCCATAAAATAACTCTTT
>DATFMH010000194.1:0-31036 GCA_035267045.1 Balneolales bacterium | reverse complement strand
GTGATTGTTATCTTTCGGGTTGGATGTTGTTCCAGTAATTTGTCTTGAAGCAAATAACTATCCGTACCCTCTTCTATAATAGAAAATCCCTCACAGTTTCTATTATTTATTAAAATCTGTATTTCTCTAAACATGGTCAGAGGTAGATAAATAAAATATTTTTCATTATTTACTGCCTTTCTAATAAATTCATCATAATGAATTAATTTAGACCATGATTTCAGGAAATTTAAATGGTTATCCAACGAAGGCAAATCACTTATCGAATTAACCGGATATTTATTCATATCATCAATTGACAATGTAACGCCACGATTTTTGATTATAACTATATCTTTATCAATTATTTCATGATACTGTATTATAGCTTTACTAAGCAGATAAGTAATATTGCTATGTATATAAAAAAGATGTTTCATACTGTCATTCTCATCTTGATTGCGTATCGGTAATGAATTTTACTGAGTTAACTTTTAGATACACGTCCACCCACCATCAACCATCAAATTATGACCGGTTATGTAAGAGGCTTCATCAGACAATAAGAAACAAACCGGTGCTGCAATATCTACCGGTTTCCCCATTCGTTTTAGTGGAACTTTATGTTCATAATTTTTGACAAAAGGTTCTGGCTGATGATCAAAAATTCCGCCGGGAGAAATGCAATTCACACGTATATTATCTTTCCCAAAATAGGAAGCCAGATACCTTGTAAAATTTATGACTCCTCCTTTTATCGCGTTATACGCTGCCGGTGACGTCATATTCGTCCCATCATACACAGTAAAATCCGGCCCGACCACACCATATGTAGATCCAATATTAACGATAGACCCACTTTTTTGTGTACTCATCTGACTTAAAACCTGCTGACAAAACATAAAATATCCGTTTAGATGCATATCCACATTCTGTTTCCATGATTCTACCGGGATATCCTCAAATTTCAATCCCCAGTCGGTTGTTCGTGGGTAAGCATTGTTAACCAGTCCATCAATTTTACCGTATTCTTTAATTACGAATTGAACCGCCTCTCTAATCGATGAAGCATTTGTAATGTCACATTCTATGAATTCAGAATCTTTATTATCATCCGCACGGATATCGGCATTAATGATCAGAGCTCCATCGCTAATTGCCTGACGAACTATGGTTTTACCAATTAACCCACTTCCACCTGTTACCATGATGACTTTATCTTTCAAACGCCCCACTTTATTCCCTCCTCTTATATCAATAGTAACTAAATTAAGTACATACTAATGAACGACAACCCCGACATCTGTTAAATGAATTTTTTGCCCGCCTCTTTTCCTGGATAATTCAGCGGCATATAATGTTTTCATTAATGCTATTGTTTCCTCGGCAGGTATCACCGGTTTTTGCTCCATGAACATTTTATAGAATTTCCATAACAGCCCCCTGAAGCAACTGAAATTATCATCGAAATCAATCGTAAAATGCTTGTTTTGATTTGTATAGAAAGAACTTCTCAATACAAATCCAATATGATTGTTTACCTGTATTAAAGCATATCTGCCGTTTTTATATGATATCCGGACAATTTCATTTCCCTCTTCACCTGTATTCTGTACCCAATTTATTTCAGCTCCCATAATTGGCGTGATGCCTTCCAATACGTGTATACCGTATCGGTACCAATCGATTATACTTACAGAATGACTGAATACAACTTGATCTGATTTCAACTCATTATTACAGTTATTTTTTATCAGGGGATAATACCTGAATCCTGAACAGCTCATAAGTTGACCATTTTCCAGATACGGTTTAAAATAATCGAGTTCCTCAAGGTTCCTGGTAAGTGGTTTATCGATGAAAACGGTAACCCCTCTTTCCAGAAAATACGAAGCAATTTTATAATGAGATTCAGCATCGTCCCGTGCAATAATGACAGCTTTTACATCCGAAGGGAAATCCTCATAATCATTTACCACATGGTCGATGTAGGTACAGGCCGCTATATCCTCAGCAATTTTTCGCTCCTGAGCCCAAACATGCGATACATGAAAATTGCCCACACCAAATTCTGATTCACCATGTTTGGATAAATAATCAGCAATTACCGGATAAGGTGATAATTCCATCCGTTGTTTATCATACCCGTTTATGATAGCTGCAAATGAATAAGGGTGACCGTCTCCTTCGCTATAACCTATTAATCCGACTTTATATATTTTTTTTACCATTTCGACCACCCTCCATCAACACATATATTTTGTCCGGTCATATATTTTGATGCGTCACTGCAGAGAAGAGCAACAGCTCCTTTTAAATCATCCGGTTCCCCAATTCGATTCATCATGTTTTTTGATGATAATCGCTCCATAAACTCCTCATGTTTTTGTGTTTCCGGAAATGGGAATGGCCCGGGACTTATAGCATTTACACGTATTCCATGAGGTGACAAAAAACTTGCCAAATACTGTGTCAATTGCAGTACGGCCGCTTTCGCCGCGCCATAACTGGGAGGATTGGCAAACTGTTCTCCATCATAAATCCTGTAATCCGGAGCAATATGACCATACATAGATCCGATATTCAGTATTATTCCCTTACTTTTCATCAAATAAGGAAAAGCTTCTTTAACTGAATAAAAAACGGCATTCAGGCAAATATTTACATCATAATGCCAATCTTCATATGAAATAGATTCAAACGTATTTTTATTACCCGACCAGGCATTATTAATTAGGATATCAATTGAACCAAAAGCACTTATAGTATCCTCATACGCTTGCTTAACCTCTTTAATATTAGTTATATCTGCTTTGAGGCCTATATTGTTATTCCCATATCTTTTTGTTAGTGATTGCGCGTAGTTTTCACATTTTTTGAGATCCCTCGATGCAATAACCAGGTTGGCTCCAAGTTCCGCCAGTGTTTCGCACATGGCGCTTCCAAGATACCCTGCGCCTCCCGAAATGAATGCTGTTTTCCCCTTGAGATTTAATAAATCCTGTAAGCTTCTCATGATAAATGGTATTTATTGATTAATAATTCAGCTAGTTCAAAGTCTTCTTCACTATCAATATCAATTGCTGTCATAGTATTTGTAATTATGGGCATAACACGACCAAATAAGATTGAAGCAGACTCCGTATTTTCTTTGAGTAAATCGGTTTTGAATGCGTATAATTCACCCGTTAATTGATAGGCTTTGGGTTGTTCCTGCCTTGGTAAGAATGGTTCCGATCCATCCAGGTAAGGAACAACTCCTTGTAACGATACTCTCCATAACCGGCCCGGAGAAACACCGGACTCTCTGAATGTTGTTGCGGAATCAGCAATATCTTCATTAATCAGCCTGATAGCTTCATCAATATTCCGGATATCTTTAAAGGGGGATGTACATTCCAACAATACGATGACGTCATAATATTCTTCCGAATCTTCTAATGTATCAATGACGTGCCTTATTGTATTAATAACTCGTGAATTATCGGCAGCTAAATATGAAGGTCGATCAATAACTTCGATTCCTTTTAATCTGGCAGCTGCCTTAATTTGCTCATCATCTGTTGATACAAGGATTTTATCAATTTTTTTTGATTTTAAGGCAGTATCAATTGGCCAATATAAAAGCGGCTTCCCTCCCAGATTTTTTAAATTTTTACCTGGGATACCTTTGGATCCCCCTCTGGCTGGAATAATCGCCAATACCTTCATTATAACTCCAGTAATTTTATATCCTTTTGCGCCTGTTTGAAATCGTCCATTTTACCAATATCCAGCCAATACCCTAATATTGGATAGTAATTGACCTTGCCACCATCAGCAATTAAATCAGCTATAAAATCGGTTACATCCACGCGTTTGTTAAACGGTATTCTATTAATTAATTCTCTCTTCAGTAAATATATGCCGGCATTTGAATAATAGGTGTATTCCGGTTTCTCTTTGCATTCAATAATTTTTTCCCCATTCATTTGAAGTACGGCATACGGTAACTTTACCTCATACGGAACTGAAGCTACGGCCATATCTATATCCTTACTCACAAATTCATCGAAAAAATGCGCATAATCGATAGTCGTTAGAAGATCAGAATTCATAAGCAGCACATAATCATGTTCGAAATGATCTATCAATCCCAGAGCCCCCATAGTACCCAATGGTTGATTTTCGAATATATAATCAATCTCAATGTCCCTTTCGCTTCCGTCACCAAAATACTCTACAAGCTGTTCCCCCAGGTAACGAACGGATAAAATAATGTGATCAATACCATATTTTTCCAAGCGGTCAACGTTATATTCTATGATGGGTTTATCTCCAACTTTTAACAGTGGTTTAGGTATATTATTGGTAAGAGGACGAAGCCGTGTTCCTTCTCCTCCCGCCATTATTACGGCATCTATTGGTAATATCGATTTCTTTTTAGTGAAATCGATGATCTTCAGAATATGATTCTCAGCATCTATGACTGGAACCAGCTTATAATTTAGATTATACAATGACTGTACATCCTGCGTACTAAAGTAACTATCAGAAAGATAATGAAACTGACTGTTCATGAATTGAGATACTGGCTCTTCAATAGTATGTCCATTCAGAAGATGCCTCCTGATATCACCGTCAGTCAAACTACCAATACAATGATCATTTTCATCCAATACAAAAAGGGCGAGAGGATCCTTAATATATTCATCCGATATATAATTGAGTTTTTCAAGCGCCTTACGTACTATTTCGTATTCATATATGGTTCGTTCTTTTAAATCTATCATGGCATTCCACTCCTCCCATGATTATACATCATCAAGTTAAAATTTAAACCCAGCCGGTCGCCGATTCCCAGGACCTTTTTCTTTTCATCCTGAATACTATACTCTGTTACTTCAATGATTGTGTCCCCTGTTTTGATATAAGGATTTCCTTGTTCGGAATAACCTGTAACAGCTCCGTTAATACCTATATAAGGCGTTACTCCATTTACTAATCTTACACTTTTAATGAGTAATAACTTGTATTCATGATCAATCCTTAACCATGACCTTGCTAACGGTCCGGGATAAGTTATTGCCCTTACAAAATTAAAAATTTGCCTCGATGACCACTCCCAATCAATGAATTCATCCCCCTCAACTCTACCGCTGCAATACATTCCCATGCCCTTTTGCAAATATGGCTGATGCTTGCCCTTATTAATCGTTTCCAGAGACTCTGCCACGACATCAGCACATAACACATATGCTTTATTCAAAACAGTTTCATAATTATCTGCATCCGTAACCTGAAATGTTTTTTGAAGTATAATATTGCCACTATCAATTTTATCATCGATATAATGACAAGTTATCCCTATTTCTTTTTCATCATTAATTAAGGCCCAATTCAAAACATTTCTACCGCGATAATACGGTAATTTACCGGCATGACAGTTAATCATACCCGCCGGGAATTGCTTTATCATTTTTTCTTTAAAAATTTGATTAAATGACACGGATACACCGATTTCAGCATTATAGGACTTAATGATATTTATAAACTCCATACTGTTCACGTCAGGATGTCGCGTAACCGGTATACCATTATTCGTTGACAGATCCTTTAAAACATTGTCACTATATTTGTTGCGCAGTACCACTAATACTACCTGATAGTCAAGTGTCATTAGTTTCTTCAGAGAGTTTTGAGCCCAGGGTCCGTCAGCAAAGAAGATTATCTTCATAATTCTCCTTTTTTTTCAAAGATTTCAATACACTTATTATTTTATCAGCTGCTCCACCATTCCAGTACAAATTTCCTTTTTTATACCCCCCTAACCGTTGTACTTGTTCAACCGCAAATAAAATATTTTCGTGGTTAATGGGAACGTGAAATATATTATCATTAGCTATCCGTCCTTTTTGTCTATCCCCTATATCAATTACATACTTTCCAAACGAGGCAGCCTCTATGATACCGCTTGATGTGTTTCCCATTAAGAAGCTACAATGTTTCATACAAGAGAAATATCCTCTTGTACCAAATGTTTCAATAAGATGAGAACGGTTCCTATTATTTTGTATGAAATCCAACAATTCTCTCCTGATAATATCATTATGTGTATCTGCATTGGGAAGTGTAATTATTACCTGATATTGAGTCACAACCTCCAAAACTGATATTACAGTACGGATAGATTCCAGGCTATGATGGTTATCCACCGTCTCCGGATGGAAAGTCAATAATATTGAAGGTTTGTTTAGATCTATATCATATCGTTCTTTAAACTCTGAAACAGAAAGTAATTTTACATCTTGTATATTATCGAGGCTCAGTGCTCCAACATTGTAAATATATCTATCATCGTTAATCAGTTGCTTAACACGATCTGCATATAACTCTGTAGATACAAAATGATATTTGGCCATATGTGTAAGAGCATGCCGAAATTTATTATCAATAGCTCCTAGCGTCGTCTCTCCTCCATGGATATGAGCTACAGGGATATTGAATGGTATCGATGCGCTGACGGCGCTGAACATTTCATATCGATCTCCCAGACATAATATCAAATCAATATTTTGTTCTGCTTTTTCCCAAACATCGGCAAATTTTAAAAGAGTTAAACCCATTGAAGAAGCAATGGCAGCAGGTGTATCTCCTATTACTAATGATTCAATTTTTTGTGTTACTTCAAAGCCATCTGCTATGATCTGATTTATTGTATTACCATGATAAGGAGACAAATGTGTACCAAACACTAATATCGACATATCTATGTCATCATCAGCCTGTATTTTAAAAAGCAATGGACGATAAATCCCATAATCCGCTCTGGAACTCGTAAGTACAGCAATGTTTATCATGACAAATCCATAAATTTGAGTTTATGGCCCTTTTTGAGATTCTTATTCACTCTTCGTCCAAGTATACGCGTGATTTGCATAGGAGTGATACCGTCACCCGGCCGTAACATAATTAGGTCTTTGGGATGAATAACCTCTCCCATACAGATATTATGTGCCAGATGGATACTTTTCCTCGCTATTGACTTATTTTTTTCTTCTGAAGGAGAAGCGATTTTTATACCCGATCCCAGACATTTCTCAATATTTCGGATACTTCTAACCATCATCTTCAGTTCTTCCGGCTCAAGCGAAGCTTTATGATCGGGTCCGGCCATTGAGCGATCCAGTGTAAAATGTTTCTCTATAATAGTTGCTCCAAGCGACACGGCTGCTATGGGTACTTCAATGCCGGATGTATGGTCTGAATACCCAACGTTAACCTTGAATGCATCTCTTAATGTTAGCATCGCCCTTAAATTAACATCTTCAAAAGGTGTGGGATATTCAGTATTACAATGAAGAATAGTAATATTATCTTTATTCGTTCCGGCATTGATTAACGCATACAACGCATCCTCGACCTCCCCAATATCAGCCATACCAGTAGATAATATGACATTTTTCCTATACGATCCGATCTTTTGTAAATAGGGAAGATTCGTAATTTCACCGGAAGGTATTTTAAATGTATTCAATCCTAAATTATGTAGTAACTCGATACTGTCAAGATCAAAAGGTGATGACAAAAACTTTATATCATGTAATGAACAATGACCGATTAACTTTTCATGAAACTCATAATTAAGTTCCAGCTCTTTCAACATGGTATATTGAGTAATCTCGCTATCCGGCAAATTTTCTAATTGATAATCGGCTTTTCTGGCTTCATAACTTGCAAGCTTCTCAGCTTTAAAGGATTGAAATTTCACATAGTCGGCACCTGCTTGAGCTGCTACTTCAATGAGCTTTTTGGCAATTTCTAAATCTCCGTTATGATTTACTCCCGCTTCAGCAATCACTTTTGTATGATCAGTCATGGCATCCTCACACTACTGGGTATATTCACTATTCGATCGGTCAGCCATGAAGCGTTTGATAAATCTGCTGTTTGACAATTCTGATACATTGATAACTCATTCATCAACTGCCATGATGGGCGCGTCATGACCCCGTTGTTATTAGAAAAATCAAGGAAATCGTCTCTTTCCTGTTTATCAAACATAAGTATCGTATTCAGCCAGTAATTTGCATATGACCCGGTAGATTCAGAAACAAATGTTGTTCCTCTTTGATCAAAAAATTCTTTATAGCAATTTGCCAAATCCCGTTTACTATTTACGAAGTCATCAATTTTCTCTAATTGTGCACATGCAAGGGCGGCATTCAGATTGGGCATTCGATAGTTGTAGGCCACAACATTATGCTTGTACTCCCATCGACTTGGTATTTTCCCGGTTGTTGTCAGATGTTTAGCCTCCCTGGCTAATAATTCATCATTTGTTACTATTGCCCCACCACCGCCGCTGGTTATAGTTTTGTTACCGTTAAAACTAAATGTGCCTAATAACCCAAACGTCCCAGTATGCCTGTTTTCAAATAAACTCCCTAATGATTCTGCGGCATCCTCAACCACTGGTATATGATAATTATTACAAATTTGGGCGATATCAACTATTTGAGATGGAAATCCAAAAGTGTGCATGGGAATACAGGCTGAAATTTTATTTCCACTTTTAATATTGTAACAGAAACCATCTTCCCCAATCTTCGTATTGTGCTCAAGAAATAACCTTAATTTTTCCGAAGATAAACCCATCGATCGTCTGTCAACATCAACGAATACCGGTTTTGCACCCGTATAAGTTATAGCATTAACTGTGGCTACAAATGTTAATGGTTGTGTTATGACCTCATCTCCTTGTTTTACCCCCGCAACCAATAATGCTGTATGAAGTGCCGATGTTCCGTTTACGGTTGCAATAGCATATTTGGCTCCGGTAAAATCTTGCATCATTTCTTCGAATTTATCGACATAAGCGCCAACAGAAGAAACGAAGGTCGAGTCTATAGCATCAACGACATATTTCTTCTCGTTTCCCATAAATTTGGGTTCATGCAACGGAATAAAATCGTTAGGATTATTATATAATTTCCGTATGAATTCAATAATGTCCTCAAACATTACGATACCTCATATCATCAGGATTTCTGAAAAAGCCTTTACTTAATACATGGTTTAGCTGATTGATTCCATCCGGCAACTTCATAGAGATTTTGAATCCGAGTTTTTCCTTTATTTTTTCAAAAGAAACACGGTAATCCCTTGGATCTTCATTTTTTTTCACATACCTAACGTTTCCATTCGGGATGATTTTTAAAATCTCCTTCACAATTGTCTTTTTTTGATAATTTTCGTGTGTATCGCCAACATTGAATACTTCGAAAGCAACCTTTTCTATAGGTGATTCAATTGCAAGTAGAACTGCTCGCGACAAATCGACAACATGGCAATACGGACGCCAGAATTGCTCTCCGAATACAACCAATTCCCTACCCATTGCCAGCTCTTTCGTAAATTCATTTACTGTTAAATCGAAGCGTGGGCGAGGAGATAAACCATAGACTGTAGAGAAACGGAGTATGCTGGGTTTACAAACATTGTTAACAGGTTGACCTAACAGATATAATTCAGTTGCAACTTTTGTTTGTGCGTATAAGGAAACCGGCGCCAACCTGGAATTTTCAGCTACATAAGTATGAGCATGATCCATTTTACCATAATTACTGCAGGTTGAAGCAAAAACGAATCGCTCAATTCCCATTTGATTAGCTAAACGGTAAAATAATATTGAACCCTCATAATTAGTCGATTCTGCTAAATCCGAATCCTTCGCACACGCCGGATCGCCAACAATTCCGGCCAGATGTACGGCTATGTCCATACCCTCAAGTGCCCATTCCAGATCCTTTTCTTTACGAATATCCCCTTTCTGAAATTCAAAATTTTTCAGGTTCATTAATTCGATAATAGACTCACCCCCAAAATTCAAATTGTCTATTACTCTGACATAATAGCCCTCATTAAGTAGTAATCTAACCAATACAGAACCGATATACCCTGCACCTCCACTAACTAATACTCTCTTCATTTTAATAGACTTTATCGATGAATAATTAAAATGCCCCCATTCGTACTTATACACTCTTATCAATATTTCCTGGAATCATGTCTCCTCCCCTTTATTGGCTTATGATTTCATTAGGAAATATTATTTAATATTGTACTTATTTAAGTGTAATTATATAATAATCCATCTAAAAATTATTTTTCTCTAACCTTTATAGATCCATATACTTAGGCCATTACAGTCATTAATTTATTAGGTCTCTTTATGAATAGTTTTATTTTAGAAAATTATTTTATTTTTTATTCATCTATTAATATTTGACTTAGTGAAGACTTTGCAAAACCGTCTTAGTGTAATATATAATTTTTATATAATGGTCAGTTTGATTTGATTAGGATTATAATGATTGTTATACATGTGCAATAATGTTAAAGAAACCATATACGTTAAAATTTTATTATTACATAACATTATGCATGCCATTTTATATTTTTAAATAATAGAAGGCAAAATATGACTAACGTTATTAAGAACATACCGTTTTTAATTTTCTATTTAGATTCATCAAATAATTATTACCAATTGTTCCTGAAATAAAGTTAAAATAACTAGTTATTAATTATTCAGGATTCATATTCAGGGGGAAAAATTTATGAATAGCTTGACTGTGATAATGTATCATTATGTAAGAGATCTAAAGCATTCAAAATATCCAAATATCAAAGGCTTGGATATTTCCCATTTCTACAGTCAAATAAGCTATTTAAAACATCATTATCAGTTTGTCACGATTAGCGAATGTATCGAAGCCGCTTACTCTGAATCATTTAAATTACCGGAAAATTCCGTCTTATTAACTTTTGATGACGGATATATTGATCATTATGAGAATGTTTATCCACATTTAAGAAAACAAGGAATTCAGGGAGTATTCTTTCCACCTGTAAAAGCCATAAAATATCATCAGGTCCTGGATGTCAATAAAATTCATTTTATACTGGCTAACATAACGGAACCGACTCAGGTAATCTCTGATTTAAAAAATTTGATAAATGAGTATAGTCAAGAGTATCATTTAGAATCATTCGATTATTACTATACAAAACTCGCCCATCCCAACAGGTTTGATACAAAAGATGTTGTTTTTATTAAACACCTGCTTCAAAAAGAATTAGAAACGAATATCAGACACTATCTGGTCGATATATTGTTCAAAAAATACGTAACAATTAATGAGTCTGATTTTGCCGGTGAATTGTATATGACTCAAACTCAATTACAAGAAATGCGGGACAATAATATGTATATAGGTGGACATGGATATGACCATAATTGGTTAAATGTTTTATCACCACATGAGCAAAATATTGAGATCGGGCATACCATACATTTTCTAACAGAACTCGGATGCGATTATACGAATTGGGTAATGTGTTATCCATACGGCGCTTATAATGATTCACTTTTGAATATATTAAGACAAAAAGATTGTAAACTTGCTTTCACCGTTCAACCTGGTGTAACATCTCTGAATAAAGATGTCGCTCTAACTCTTAACCGTTGGGACACGAATGATTTCATTCAATAGTTAAATAATATTTATTAAGTCTTTTTTGTCTTACGGTCTCTATAATTCTTTCTAAGTTTGATCCATATTCACTTATCAAAAAACAGAATTATATTTTCTTATTAGTCATAGTTAATAATGATTCCAAGAAAAATACATTACTGTTATTTCAATCCACAAAAAATGAGTGATTCGGTGATACGATCTATAAGCAGTTGGAAAGCTTATATGCCTGATTATCAATTGGTAATGTGGAATGAATACAACACCCCTCTTTTTTTACCTTGGATTAGACAGTTTATTCAAAATCACCAATGGTTGGAATTATACACTTTAATTAAATATCACGCCCTATTTACAGAAGGTGGAATATTTTTAAGTACGTCAATCGAAGTGATAAAAAATTTCGATCCTTTACTCACGAATGATGCCTTTTTGGGGTTTCAATCAATAAATGAGACTTCTGAATGGCTCGGGACTAAGATTATTGGAGTTAAACCACATAACGGTTTTATAAAGCAAATTCTGGATCTCACAGAACAAGAAATTGTTGATAATGATGCCAGTAAACACACATCGATCAATATTACATCATCACTTAAGGACAAAGGCTTAAACAAATATGGGCTACAAAAAATTGAAGATCTTACACTCTATCCTATTGAATACTTCTATCCATATGAATGGAACCGTTCAACACCTTCTGGGAAAATTACTAATGAGACTTATTGCATAAATCACCAGGACACCGACTTTTCGGGTCAGGAATTCTGGTATAAATCATTTTTGCAAAAACTAAAAGATAAACTTACCTCATTGGCCAACGATCCTACATGATGCTTTTAAATATATCTTTATACTGATGCTGTCCCACCAACCTGCCATTTTTTATTTCATATATTCTGTCACAATCTTTCAGAGTGGTAATTCTATGAGCAACGATAAATAATGTTATATCCGTATCCGAAAGTTTTTTTATGGCCTCGGTAACCTCACGCTCTGTTTCGTTATCTAACGCGCTCGTCGCTTCGTCAAATACAAGGATCTCCGCTTTTTTATATAAAGCCCGTGCTATACCCATGCGTTGTTTTTGTCCGCCAGACAATTTGGAACCCTGTTCACCAACAAGTGTTGACAGTCCTTGTGGTAATTTATCGATATAATCTTTTAGTGAAGCCTGCTCAATAGACCGGTACAGTCTGTCATAATCAACATTCTTTTCACCCAGTGTAATATTTTCGAGTACATTACCCTCCATAATGAATACATCCTGACGAACATATCCCAATAGTTTGCGCCAGGCCTTCAGATTATCATCTACAAGGGGGATTCCATCTACCATTATACTACCTGAGTTTTCTTTATAAAACCTGAGTAATATATTCATTAAAGTGGTTTTACCAGCACCCGAACTACCAATGAAGCCAATTTTTTCCCCTCTGCTGACTTCCAGGCTAATATCTTTCAAAATCAAATCTTTCCCATCCGGAAAAGAATATGAAATATTATCAAAAACAATTGAATTATTAAAATTGATGTTTTTTTGCTGGATAGATTCATCAAGATGTTGATGTGTATCTCTGTAAATTTTAAGATTTTCCAGTGTAAACTGATGCCCCTTTAGAGACATTAATGAATTTAATATTCTATTGATGGATGGCATTAATCGATAAGCTGCTGCCACAAATAGTCCTAACAAGGTGAGTATATTTTCCGTGTGATTATTGATGAACAAGGAATATATAAAAATAAGGACTATACCCAGAATAGCTATAGTTTCTATGATCTTTGTTGGTATTGCTTTAAGAAGTTGGACAATTGCCTTCAAATCGGCATACTCTTTAACTACAGAAAGATATCTTTTTTGAAATATCTTTTGTTTTTCCGATAATTTGAGATCAACAAAACCCATATATGAATCATGAAGGAGACTAAAAGTCTTTGGCCTTAAATCATCCATTCGTTCTCCCAATTCACGCGATTTACTTTCCAGAGATGAGTAAATCAAATAAGTTGTAGGCCCCAATATAACAGCCAGGATCAAAAACAGTATCGGCTGATAGATGGCCACCCCGATTACGATAAAAGAAATGATCATAAACTCTGAAAAAAGAACGAATAAAGGCTGTAATAGAAATGAACAATAGAGATCAGGCGTAGTATTTACATGATTTAAAATTTTTGAGGATCCCAAATTATTAAAGTGCCAAAAAGGTAATTGATAATATTTGGCATACTGCATGTCTATTATTTTTACAGTCACATTGGCAATAAACTTCTGCTGAATATAATTGACAAGAAGTATAAACAGATTTTTCAGGATGAAGAATATAAAAACTGATATGATCAGAAATAATAAGAAATTACGAATAGAAGAAAATCCCAGGCCGGAATAAACAACACTTAAATATTTATTTGTTGTGACAATTTCCGGTTTTGAGGCAATTTTAATGATCGGTATTATTGAAGCTAAACCGAATACATCTAATAATGAACTGAAAAACAGCATCAAAGAGATCAGTAAGGCCCACCGTTTTTGCCGTATGTTAAGGTAGTATAATACACTACCGATAGACACACTGAGAACTCCCTTTTTCATATACAACAAATTTTGAAAATTAATCTGGTTTATTCGGCTTTATTTTTATATCAATTTGATAGTTTTCACACCTCACATATCTTTTATTTTAAAGTAAATTAACTCTTTTAAAATTATAGTTTTACTTAATTATTTGATCGTAAATAATGATACTGGTCAGTATAGTTGATACTACAGGCGCTACAACGCCTACATAATCTACAAAAGCCGGTTTACGTCTTAATTCCAATGATATTACCTCATTATTTCTCAAGTGATACGTTCTGATTCCCTTTGGTAAAGGATCGGTTGTTTTGAATTTAAAAATGTTTACTTTGTCCTGATCCATTGTGGGATTATATTGTGAGATGCTTACCAATACTCTGAGTTTGGACCAATCAAGCCTTGTATTCCCGGATCTGCTTGTTGTGAATCCGCGCCCATAAGAAATCAGCTGTGGTATAGTAGTTCCTCTTGGTATTAGGTATCGCCCAGGATTATTAATATCACCCCAAAGACTAACAGTATCGGACAATTGACCTGGTTCTGCTATACGGATTAGTCCTTCATTCTCACGAAAAACCCTGCCAAATGGATCCTGGACCTGGGCAAATGATGTACCAACCAGTGCAAATATAAATGCAAATGCAAGTAAGTTTTTTATAGATTTGAACATATGTTCTTCCCCTTGATATAATTAATAATTGTATAACTCATTAATGATGATCTTCCACAGAGTACCACTAAACTAACTCTTCTTGAAGTTGATTGATTACATGGCAGTCATCGCATAATGATCGCCATGCAAATCTCCTAATCCCGCCACACAGAGGCTATATCAGTTTTTAACCTTTTCTTTATATTTGTTGTGATAGCTTTTATAACTTTTATAACCGTGACGATAAAATTCATTATTGAAATAGTAATCGGTACTTCTTTTATGATCAAAAGCCATCAAAATAGTACCAATTATATTTGCACGTGTTCTTATCAGATTTTCAATTGTATGATCTAATTCAGCCTCCTTGGTCTGCCCAAACTTCACGACCAACAGAATACCATCAGTTATTTTAATCAGAGGTGCGGCATCTGTAATTAATCCATATGGTGGAGTATCTATCAACACATGGTCGTATTCTTTTTTCAAAGAAATAATCAGTTCTTTTAATTTTACACTTCTATTTATAGAAGCCGGATTGGGTGGTATTCGGCCGGACGACAATACATATATTTCCGGTACAACTGTGTGTTGAATTACTTCCTCAGGTTTCAATCCGTCAAAAAGGATTTCCATTACTCCCGGTGTGGAAGGTAATCCAAATACCGAATGAACACCCGGCCTTCTAAAATCACAGTCTATTATCAGAACCTTTTTACCCGACTCTGCCAGGGAAACGGCGAAGTTACTTATTAGTGTTGTTTTACCTTCTTCCTTATTCGGACTTGTTATCAGAATTGTACTAAGTACATCATCCGGTTGTGAATAAACCACGTTACTTTGTAATCTTCGGAAAGACTCTGAAACCGGTGATAACGTATTCAACAAAGTCAATAAGTAGCTGGATACCTTTTTATTATGAATATCAACTTTTTGACGTTTGGAAAATGTTTTCTTGACGATTGGTTTCATATCAGGAATGACAGATAATACCGGTACTTGTCTCCTTCGAAGTTTCTCAACACTATTTATACGAGTGTTTAATGAATCTCTAATCAATAAGAAACCAATCGGTATTAAGAATCCAAGTATGAAACTGATAAATACTATCAATTCTTTTTGCGGTTTAACAGGTTTTATGGGCAGATTTCCATAATCTACAACCTGTCCCAACCCTGATTGTGTTTGCTCCCAAAGTGCTATTTCTGATGCCTGTTGAGCAATTGTTGTATACAATTGCTCATTCATGGATACTTTCCTTTTCAGGCGGGCCAATTGTATCATATTAGCCGGTACCTTATCAAAATTTGCTTTGTAAGTAGCCAGTCTTTCATCCAACACCTTCGATTGTGCTTCTTCCTGGCTCTTTTCGATTTTCAGTTCGACCAATTTTCGATGCAAGTTGGAAATCTCACTGGCAATGTTACCGTCTACACTACCCAGAAATCCAAGATATTTATCACTCTGCTTTAATAAATTACTTGTTAATTTTTGAATTTCATTTCTCAATACCGATATCTGGTCATTTATATTCTTTAATTCAGGTGCCGAATTTGGGTTTTTCTTTAAGTAAGGATGTTTAGATACAAGTAATAATTTTTCTGTTTCTAAGTCAGCTAACCTGTATTGATACCCTGAGATAGTAGGAGCTATAGCATCAGAATATTGTTCTGATAAACCAGGACGAATAGATGCTATTTGCTTCTCATAATTATCTATAGCTGAATTAATGGCTACTAATTTTACCTTCAAAGTCTGGCGCTGGCTTTCAAGATTGGACAACGTTTTAACCAGTTCATCAGTTTGAGTATCAAGCTTTACTACTTTTTCTTTATTCATGAAAGTACTCAAATTGCTTTCAGCATCATTTAAACTATTTTTAACTCTGTTTTTCTCATTGTTTAGAAATTCCGCTGCTGAATGAGCCATTGAACGTCGTTGTTGAGTAGACAATTCCGAATAGGCATTGATAACCATATTCACTATTCTGTTTGCCTCATATGGTGAATAACTCTCATAAGCTATTTTGACAACTTCCGGCTCTGCTTTATCTTGCTCTACATATAGATTACTTCGAATTCGGCTTATTAATTGTTTCTGACCTACTAATGTGGAATCGATAGGATAATTACTCCATAATATTGGATATAATGTGCCATCCGGTTTACGTTTCAAATCCATTACCTGCTTAGCTACACTAACCGATAACCTCCGTGATCGTAAAATCTCCAGTTCTTTGGCTAATGAGCTTCCAACACCTATTCCATAAGTCGATGTGATCATATTTCCTATCTGATCATTATTACCTGATGGTGTCACCTGGCTGTTAGAAATAACAATCGTCCCCTCACTTTTATACACAGGTTTCAAATAATAATATGTTATATAATAGGATAGTCCAGTAGCGATTATAACAAAAAATACAATGATTTTTTTATGACGTTTTAAGATAGAATAAAAACGTTTATAATCTATCAATTCCCCTTTATTTTGCACACTTAATGGATGGCTTTTTTGACCATTTTCGAAATGATTGCCATTCGTGTTCATATTGTTACTCCCGTTGGCACCCATATAATCCATGTGATTAGAATTCATAAAGCCCTGTTTCCTTAATTTCGTATCTCTTAATGACAATTATCTACTATCTTAATAATAGAATTATCCCTCTATTCTACGTTTATGATAGCGATTGAAATATTTCCATAATAAATTATTAAAGAAATTTAACTACCCTTTGTTTTTATATACTTAGTTTTATCTAATTATTGATATAATATTTCATTTTCTGAATATTAAATTTATTTAAGGATATAATCGCCACATAATTTAACCACTTTTGAAATCTTACATATAAGCTTGTAACTAAATAATTTCTTCATTTTATAATACCGGAAGAAAAGTGATATTATGCTTTTGAAAAAAAACAGATATCATATTTTGTAATAACGCATTTTTAATAAGTAATAAAATAATTAAACAATATAACGTATGGTATCGTATTCCTACTCTTCGGATATTATTACGATTTAGTAGTAAATAATCTATAAATAAAAAAACGCTGTATGTCCAATACAGCGTTTTATATTTTTTCGCAGCTCATCAAGCATCTCTCTATTAGATGTTTAGTTTTACCTCTTCCCCTCATGTCTACTTTTAGTATAATCATATTAAACATGTTGCACAGGATCATTAAGTAAATCTAATTATTTAAGAAATTATATATTAGAAATAACTTCTTTATTAACGTGAGATTCGTTTAAGCTTATAATCTATCTACTTAATAAAAGTAGCTGTTAAATTAGATGATACTATGACCACCGACAACCGACCACTGAGACATGCTCTGATATTAATTAAACATTAGTTATTCTGAAAAAACGTATAATCAACGTGAGTTCGGTATCGGAATCATGCTTTATGCCTCAAAACAGGGTGTTGTCGATGGTCAGTTGTCCATCGTAATGATATGTTATATTTTCTCAGGTCGTATTCTCAATGTAATTATTACAACTCTGCGATTTTTATCCATACCTCACGTTCTTTAACGTTTATTTATAATTATGAAATTCCCTGATGCTATATCTCAAATAAAATATGAGAAACAATAAAAAATGAAATGATTGTTATAGAAAAGTCTTTTTAGCACAATATCACCTTACAGAATGCACTAATACTTAATAATGTCTTGTTTTTCATCAACGAGTTTCTTTTTATCCTCTTCTACCATCTCAAATATTAATTCGTCAATGGTATATTGAGGTTTCCAACCTAATATGGTTCTGGCTTTTGTTGCATCTCCAAAAAGCTCGTTAACTTCCGTTGGCCTGAAATATCTGGGATCTATTTCAATAATAATATCTTTTGTTTCAGAATTGATCCCCTTCTCATTTATCCCATGGCCATCCCACTCAAGATTTATACCTGCATATGCAAAAGCTTTTTCACAGAAGCTCCTCACTGAATAGGTCTCTCCACTGGCTAAAACATAATCGTCCGGCTTATCTTGTTGCAACATTAACCACATGCCATTTACATAATTTTTAGCATGGCCCCAATCCCGCCTGGCATCAAGATTGCCTAAAAATAATTTCTCTTGTAATCCATTAGCTATTCGAACCGCTGCCCGCGTTATTTTACGAGTGACAAACGTTTCCCCTCTTTTAGGTGATTCATGATTAAATAGAATGCCATTACATGCAAATATATCGTACGCCTCCCGGTAATTAACTGTTATCCAATAAGCATATAATTTAGCTACTCCGTATGGTGATCGCGGATAAAAGGGTGTGCTTTCATTCTGAGGTACCTGCTGCACCATTCCATACAACTCACTGGTTGACGCCTGGTAAAACTTCGTTTTCTTTGTCAAACCTAAAATTCGAATAGCTTCCAACAACCTCAAGGTTCCCAAAGCATCACTATTTGCCGTATATTCAGGTGTTTCAAAAGAAACCTGGACATGACTTTGAGCTGCAAGATTATAGATTTCATCAGGTTGTACATCCTGAATAATTCTTATTAGATTTGTGGCATCAGTCATATCGCCATAGTACATATAAAAAGGCAAACCCTGATAATGAGGATCATGGTAAAGATGATCAATCCTACCCGTATTAAATGAGCTGGATCGTCTTTTAATGCCGTGTACCTGATAACCCTTATCGAGCAATAATTCGGCAAGATAAGCTCCATCTTGTCCGGTAATGCCTGTGATAATTGCTACTTTCGCTGATGTATCCACTTCCCCTCCCATTCAATCAAATAATAAAAAGCCATTTACTATTTCTAATGTAGTAAGAGGATAGCTATAACTTCTTCCTAATTAAACAATCTTAACTTCTTTAATTTGGTCATGGTGCTCAATAAACCAGCGATAAGTAGATCTTATACCATCAATTAAATCTGTTTTATACCCCCAGCCTTCATCATTTA
Source organism: Balneolales bacterium (assembly GCA_035267045.1). Classification (GTDB taxonomy): domain Bacteria; phylum Bacteroidota; class Rhodothermia; order Balneolales; family DATFMH01; genus DATFMH01. The sequence goes on along the minus strand of DATFMH010000194.1, from coordinate 11,370 downwards.
TTCTCGATACATCGAGCAATTTACGAGGTGTACCATCGGGTTTTGTATTGTCCCAATTTATATCACCTTTGTGTCCAACTTCTTTTTTAATGATTTCGGCTAATTCTTTAATTGTTATATCCTTACCAGTCCCAATATTATATAAGGATTCTTCTAATTCGTGTTCCATAGCATACAGTACGGCCTCAGCCAAATCTTCAACATACAGGAATTCACGCATTGGTTTTCCACTACCCCATAGAGTAACAGTTTCATGGCCATTAACTTTAGCATCATGAAATTTCCTGATCATTGCAGGCAAGACATGGGATGTTTCCAGGTCAAAATTATCATTAGGCCCATAAAGGTTTGTAGGCATGAGCGATACATAATTACGATTGTACTGTTTCCTGAGTGCTTCACAGAGTTTAATACCTGTTATTTTAGCTATTGCGTACCATTCATTAGTAGGCTCAAGAGGACCTGTTAACAAATATTCCTCTTTCAATGGTTGATTGGCAAGTTTTGGATATATACAGGAACTGCCTAAAAAGATAACTTTACTTACATCATGTTTATGTGCGGAATTTATCAAGTTAGTCTCGATAGCAAGGTTGTCGTAAATAAATTGATAGGGGTAGCTGTTATTTGCCATAATTCCACCCACTCTGGCAGCTGCAATAATAATAACATCCGGTCTCTCATTTCCCACAAAATTGTCAACAGCATTTTGATCCCGTAAATCTAACTCGGTGCTGGTCCTAACAGGTAAATTCGTATACCCTTGTTTCCTGAGCTTGTTCAGAATGGCGGATCCAACCATTCCCCGGTGCCCTGCTATATATATTTTCGAGTTTGAGTTAATCATGAAGCCTAATTTATTCAAATTCAATTAATTGTTTTATGGAAAATAAAAAATATAGTTCACTTTTCGGCAGATAATCTTTCCCGGCATATATGATTTCCTGATGTGTAGTCTTAATATGTTTTTATTTATCATCAATTTAGTTGGGATAAACTCTCTTGTTTTGCATAAAACGAGTTACACCGTTTTACTAACAAAAAAGCCCGACTTTGAACAAGCCGGGCTAAAATTAATCAGAGCTATTAATTGATTCTATAAATTTTCAATAATTGGTGCCTGTGCTCCATCTGGCTGTGTAATCCAAATTCCTTTTGTGGAAACAGAATTTGAAGGCGTATAGATAGAACCTTGTGGAAAAGTAATTTTCGTCTTTGCCGTTTGAACAATTACCGGGCCACTTTTTTGAACTATCGTTGACGATGCATTACTGCTTAAATCCAAATCTGGTGTAAAACGCCAAACTTTATTACCACCGGCATCCATACCTGTTAACACATAATCATCGCCCCACCATGCTTCTTTATTTACAAGGGTCTTTTTATCCTTATAACCGGCAATTGAATCAAATTCTTTGATCGTCTCATCCAAAATCTTGTTGTCACCGGTTTTGGCAAATTCGGGATCATTAAAAAAGAGAACGTGTTTAGGACCTGTAAGCAAAACGTGAAGTACCATTTCCTGGTAGTAATCATTATTACTGATTGGGGAATAATCGGCGCTGCCATATGACCTTGGTCCAATCCAGGGACTTACCGGATTACTGGAAGCCAGTTTCATAGCCCGCATCATATTCACGTCAAGACGAAATGAATTGAATGGGGTATTAGTGTATAAATTCTGGCCATCGAGCTTCTTATTACGAACACTGCCAAACTCACCATATAAGTTCCAGTTCTGATCTGTTCCGACTACAGCACCATTTCCATAATAATCCATATCATGGCCATTCTTCTCGATCATCTGGTAGTTCTGGTTGTAATTACTATATTTGTAATCAACACCTTTTACACTTGGATAATATTTCTTAACCACATCATATACTGTCTGATCAATGTATTGTGCGGTCCTTTCTTTCATTATGTCATTCCAGATAAGATAATTTTTACTGGTGGCATAATTTTTAACAGTATTGAGATCTGAAAATCCTAACTCGGGCACCAACTTTTGGAATCGTGGATCATTCTGTATAGCACTGTAACTATAATTACTATTTGAGCTCAACACCCAGTTATTCAACCAATATTCGGTATCCATTACAATGTAATCAACCTTACCACCGGCAGCGGCATATTTTGAAAATAGTTGATCAATTCTGTTTTTGCTGGATTGAACACCGTGATCCCACCATATTGACCAGTATTGTGTTAAGTTACCTGTCGCCGGATCTACACATTTGTCAAGAGGATTAGAGCGTATTCCTTTATAAATACTGTGATCTATATAGATTACACGATGCCCTTCAGGTAAGGAATTGGTATACTGGACATCTTGTTGAATGGTTGCATCTGATGCATCATTTGGCATCCAAAGAAAATGAAGAATATTTGAATATGATGCATCAACCGGTTTCCAACTGTAAGCGTATGTTTTTTCTTTTGTATAACTGTTACTGGTACTACCGGTATCGTTACTTATTACATTTAACATACCACTTTTACTCCCGACAGTGTCGCAAGCCTGGAAGAGTAGTATTATGGATAAAAGGGTAATCATACCAAATGATAATATGAATTTTGTTCCTATCTTTTTCATAAGAATATAGTATTTAAATGTTCTTGCAGGATTATAATTGTCTAATGATTAGAATTGCCTAATGGTAATCTATTTTGATATCCTGAATGAATTAGATGGGAAAATGCGCGAAATAGTGTGGCAAAAAGGCTTATTTTGTGGTTAATAACAATATTTTATATAAGTTGCGTCTAAGGCAACATTGAAATATTCAAAGAATTATAATATTAAAATATTGATTTTATTGAATATGCTTATAATTTAATTAAATTAATGTTTTCTGTAATATTAAAATTACATTACCCTGCATACACTTTCATTCGTTGATTCTGACGACCCCATTTTCAATTTACGAACCCCAATTATTTATATAAGATCATCTTTTACTACTCTCTTGCCCATTCAAGTTAATTCGACTGCCAATAATTGATGTGCTAACCACATATATACCAGCCGTCTATGTTATAATTTGTAACACTATAGTTTATGTACTTTTACATTTCCATAATAAAAGAGTATATAACTTCGAATGATCGATAACTCTCAAACAAAAAAAGAATCATTATGAAGAAATATATCAGATCTCTTTTTTCTGGAATGATTGCTGTTCTATTGTTGTCAGGCATGTCATGGGCACAATTGACCGGTAAATATGATCAGCATAAAGTATGGGATCCTACATTTTTAAATCAACCTGGTACAGCATATAGAAGTGGCAGCGGAGCCCCCGGTCCGGCTTACTGGCAGAATGAAGCAAGCTATAAGATTTCCGTAAAACTCGATACAAAAGAAAATACAGTGTCGGGATCAGATGAAATTATGTATACTAACAACAGCCCCAATAATCTACATTATTTATGGCTTCAATTAGATCAGAATCTTTTCAAACCTACTTCCCGTGGTGATATGGCTACTCCTGTAGGTGGCGATCGTTTCAGTATTCGGGGTTTTGACGGAGGTTATAATATTGAATCGGTTAAAATTCAAATGCACGGCAAGACTGTCAAAGCCGATTATCTTATATCCGATACCCGCATGCAGATCTTGTTACCACAAGCCTTGAAAGCTAAAGGTGGTAATATGAAAATCATGATTACTTATTCTTTCAGAATACCTGTTCATGGCGCCGACCGCATGGGACGTCTCGAAACTAAAAATGGTACGATTTATGAAATAGCGGAGTGGTACCCAAGAATGGAAGTTTATGACGATATCCGCGGATGGAATACATTACCTTATCTAGGCCTGGGTGAATTCTATTGTGATTATGGAAATTATGATGTAACCATAAAAGCACCTGCCAATCTGATTGTCACCTCTTCCGGCGTCCTTCAGAACCCAAAAGAGGTATTGACAAAAACCGAACGCGACAGGCTCGCTAAAGCACGTCAGAGTGATAAGACCGTTTACATCATTAAACCTGATGAAGTCGGCAAATCAGAAACCAGGCCTACAGATAAAGGTTACCTAACCTGGCATTTTAAGATGCAGAATTCAAGAGATGTTGCATGGGCCGCTTCCAAAGCTTTTATATGGGATGCTGCGCGCGTCAATCTACCAAGCGGTAAGAAATGTATAGCAATGTCAGTCTATCCAGTAGAAGTTGACGGCAACAACGCCTGGGGCAGGTCTACAGAATACCTTAAGCATTCAATTGAAATATACTCCAAACTTTACTATGAGTTCCCCTGGCACTCCGCTACAAGTGTGGCCGGAGTTGTACATGGTATGGAATATCCGGGTATAGTATTTAACAATTGGCAATCTAAAAAAGGCGGTCTTTGGGGTGTTGTAACACACGAAATAGGTCATAACTGGTTCCCTATGACAGTTGGTACGAATGAACGCCGTTATATGTGGATGGACGAAGGTATGAATACGTTCATAAATATTTACTCCACTAAACATTTTAATAATGGAGAATATTTTACCGGGAGAAGAACATCAGCTCGCAGTCTTGCAAGAAGATTGAAGCATAACCCGGAACCGCTGATGACGCGACCTGCTGTTATCTCATTAAGAGATTATGGCCTTTATTATTCCAAAACAGCCATAGGCTTGAATATATTGAGAACTTATGTCCTCGGCCCAAAACGATTTGATCACGCATTCAGAGCCTATATTAATCGTTGGGCTTTTAAACATCCAAGACCTCAGGATTTCTTTAAGACGATGAATGATGCAGCCGGTGAAGATCTTGACTGGTTCTGGAAAGAATGGTTCTATAAAACATGGAAACTTGATCAAGCCGTTAAAGATGTCAAATATGTAAATCAGGAACCCTCTCAGGGATCATTAATTACCATAACCAATAACGACCGCGCTGTGATGCCTGCTACGATCGAAGTATATGAATCGAATGGCAAAAAAGGACGTGTTAACCTGCCTGTTGAAATCTGGCAAAGAGGTGGTACATGGACTTTCGAATATCACTCAACCAGTATAATAGACTCTGTTGTTGTTGATCCGGATAAAGTATTACCTGATATAGATCCGGGTAATAATATCTGGAAACCGGTTCACATACCCACAGCCGAATAATTAATTAATAATCGATATCAAAAGGCCCGGTAATTAATTACCGGGCCTTTTTTAATGAAACTTTTATTAATGAAATTGTAGTTATTCAAGAATTATTTAAATTAAAAATAGGCATTATTGATCTTTATAATTATTAATTATTTGGCTTTACATCTTATTGTTGATATCTGATTAGATCTTATGCTTATATCAAAACATTTAAATATTCATCAAAAAGACAATTTTCAGCTTTTAATAACCGGTAAGAGGAAATGATTAGTTGATTACATTCGTTGAATAACTGACTTAAACTTTAAATCGTTGAGTTTTGTTATTCCTTTTAGAGATAGTATCAATGAAACCCATTGACATAAGACAACTTATAGAGATTCAATAAAAAAATTTTGAAATGCACTCTTTTATATACGAAGGAGGTAAACGGTGAATCAGAAAAATACACCGGATGAGAATAAAAAGACAAATATCCCCGGTAACTATCCGAATTCTATATATCCGGGAGGCAACCGTAATTTCTTTTTCTGGATAATTGTATCAATGATTATCGGGTTGTGGCTTTTTAATTCATACTATGAATCCTTGAATCAACCCCCGCAAATCGATTATACAACCTTTCGTCAAGAGGTAAAGAGGGACAACGTTAAAGAGATTACTGTTAAAGGTGATCATATCAGCGGAACGTTGAAAAAGTCTGCGCAAACGGTTACTGCTAAAGGCGATACTGCTTCTTACAGCAAGTTCACTACTTATTCCCCTTCCTTTGGTGATAAAGATATAATGACTTTGTTATCCGACCACGATGTCCAGGTTAAGACCCAACCTGTAAGTACTGATGATTGGTGGCCTATAATTCTAACGATCTTACCTTTTATAATCTTTCTTGGCATCGGATACTATTTTTATAAACGTATACAGGGTCAGGGACAGAATATGTTTTCAATCGGCCAGAGTCAGGCCAAATTATACGAACGTAAAGATGAAAATGTAACTTTTGACGATGTAGCCGGAGCAGAAGGAGCTAAATTAGAATTACGGGAAATTGTAGATTACCTTATAAAACCCGATCGCATTCAGAATTTAGGTGGTACGGTTCCTAAAGGCGTTTTACTAGTCGGACCACCGGGTACCGGTAAAACATTGCTGGCAAGAGCCGTTGCGGGTGAAGCCAATGTTCCCTTCTTCAGTATCACCGGTTCTGATTTCATGGAAATGTTTGTCGGTGTTGGAGCAAAAAGAGTACGTACGATGTTTCAGGATGCAAAAAAAGCAGCGCCAAGTATCATTTTCATTGATGAACTCGATTCTATTGGTCGGCGTCGTGGCGCAGGTTTAGGTGGTGGTCATGATGAACGGGAACAAACATTAAATCAGATGCTTTCGGAATTAGACGGTTTTGAGCCCACCGAAAATGTAATCGTAATGGCGGCTACAAACCGGCCAGATATTCTAGATAGAGCATTACTGAGACCCGGTCGTTTTGATCGTAGAATCTCTGTTGATTTACCGACCAAAAGTGATCGTGTCGAAATACTTAAGATTCACTCCAGAAACAAACCTCTTGCAGAAGATGCGGATCTGGATAGGATTGCACGTGCTACACCCGGATTCAGTGGCGCCGATTTAAAAAATCTTTTAAATGAAGCGGCGTTATTGGCTGCACGAAATAATCAGGACAAAATAACATTATCTGATATTGAGCATGCTACCGATAAAATCTTAATGGGACTTGAACGTACAGGGCTGGCGTTGACTAAAGAAGAACAGAAAATGATTGCATATCATGAAGCGGGTCATGCTCTTGTTGCTGCGTTAATGCCTCACTCCGACCCTATTCATAAAGTAACAATTGTACCCCGTGGACAGGCAATGGGAGTAACCCAGCAATTACCCGAACGAGACAAATATATCTATCCAAGAGAATACATGCTCGATCGTCTGGCCGTAATGATGGGTGGACGTGCTGCTGAAAGTATTATTTTCAATACCGCTACAAGCGGGGCTGAAAATGATCTGAAACAGGCTACCAAACTTGCTCGTAAAATGGTATTGAATTGGGGTATGAGTGAAAAATTCGGACATATAGCCATGAATGGCGAATCTGAAGAAGTATTTCTTGGTCAGGAACTTGGCCATCGGCGTTCATACAGTGAAGAAACTGCAAGAGAGTTGGATAATGAAGTTAAGGCTATACTTGATGAAGCTTATAAGCGAGCAACTAACGCACTGGAAGAAAACCGGGAGGTCTTCGATCAGGTAGCTAATTTACTTCTCGAAAAAGAAGAGATACCCGGTGAAGATGTTTTAAAACTGCTTAAGAAAAAATCACAAAAAGAAGTGGAATAATCTAAGTTAACCCAATAGCTTTAATTCCGGTTCTTATGTAATTGCGAACCAGCTAATTGAGAGAAGGAAAGAATTCTTTTTGCATTACTTATGCTGCTCGTGACATTACATTATCCAAGAAACCGGTTATATTCGATTTTCATACACCTGTTTTCCACGTATTCTATATCAGCATCCTCTGCAAGGCGCTTAGCTTCATCAGATGATACACCAAGTTGAGTCCAGATGATGGGTTTATGCTTCGTTTTTTTAACTCGTTTTATTACATCTTCTATGACTCCTGCTGTAGCTTCCGGTCTTCGAAAAATATCGACAACATCAATGTTAAAATCCTCCGGGATACTCTGGACATCCGGATAACATTTTTCTCCTAATACCTCGCTACAATTCGGATTGACTGGAATAATAGTATAGCCCTGCTTTTGTAAATATAAGGGTACATTGTGAGCATCTTTGGCGGGATCAGTCGAACATCCGACAACAGCGATCATAGTGGCGTTTTCAAGTATCTCTTTTATCTCCATCTCAATAAATAGTTTTTTTCCGTTATATAAATCATTTCCTAATGATAGATCTTTCTATTCATGTTTTATAATATACCAAATTTTGCGATGCTAATTACATGACCTCTTCATAGTTAACGTGTTTAATCTTCACTACCTGTTTAAGAGATATTGAGACATCTTCATATGTCCAAAATTTCATTCCTAAAAAAAGTCCATAAATAGTTTATTGATCTGACAGCAGATAGTATTAATCGTCCTAAATATCATGCCATGCCGGGCTTTGGTGGCAGAGCTTATCAACCTACTCTATCGGGGATATTTGACACTGTTAAACATTACGGTGCTTAGTAAAGTTGGTGGGTATTGCCTGGCGGCATTAGATCATAATATATAGCGAAAAAAATCGTTTCCAGGGCAAAAGTCACATCATATGGATTTTTGTGAAATTCTGGTATAATCATAACATCATTTTATCCTTCTGAATATGGTTAAATCATAAGGATACCACTGTTAGTGACCCATAACGGATGTAACATAAAGGGAACTGTACGAATAACCGAAATACGCTGCTTGAAAACTAATGTTGAATAATAGTTTTCATACCGTAAATTAAGGTGTAACTTTAAACGGTGTCAACATTAACGTAAATTATTACATTTTATAATGAGATCCCCCATCTCCCCCAAAAAAAGCACTTTCTGGATAGGTCTTATAATTGTCATACTTATCCTCACCTTTTCATTCAGTGACTGGATAGTTAAATGGCTATGGTTGAATCAACTGGGCTATGAACAAATTTTTGTGCGAATTAAACTGACACAGATTATCATGTTGGTTATATCGTTCATATTAGCTGCCATCTACCTGTGGTTTAATCTTCGTATCTGGTCTAAACATATTAGAAATTTAGATCTGACAGGTACTCCACTTGAAAATTTGAAGATCAACCTTCAGACAAAAACAGCCGACAGGAGTATTACACTTTTTATACTTGCCATCACGGTAGTAATCTCTCTCCTGTTTTCATTTACTTTCTTTTACCATTGGGATACTTATTTCCGTTTTAATTGGGAAGCAACTTTTGGAAGTATCGATCCTATTTTCCATAACGATCTGGGGTTCTATGTTTTCCGACTGCCGTTTATAGAGCTCGTTCAAAACAGTTTAACAACACTAACGCTGATAGGTACGGGTATGCTCGGAATAGGATATTTCTATTCCGGACTTCTAAGTTACAGGCCCGGTCAGGGCATTTCCATACAACGCCCGGTTACCAGGCATTTGAGTCTGAATCTTGCAGCATGGTTACTTATGCTTGCATGGGGTTTCTATCTTGATCGTTACGATTTGTTGTACCATCGCGGCGGAGTAGTTTACGGAGCTGATTATACAGACATACATATTCTATTGCCTGTTTATTGGGTATTAATGATTATCACAATAATCATGGCCGGATTAATTGCCTTTCAATGGTATAGAAGCAATATGAAATGGGTTATAAGTGCGGGTATTGCCTTTCTTGCCGTCATTGTTGTAGGAGAGATCCTTTTACCCGTCGCTGTCCAAAAATACATTGTTCAACCTAATGAACTGAAACTGGAAACTCCCTACTTAAAAAATAATATTGCTTTAACACGTCAAGCCTACAAATTAGATCAGATCAAGGAAAAACCATATTCTGCAACAGACAGCCTGACTCTGCCGATAATAGAAAAAAATGAGACCACCATAAATAACATTCGATTATGGGACCCAAGGCTTCTGATCCAAACATATCGCCAAATTCAGGAGATACGTTCTTATTACCAGTTCTACTCTGTCGATGTAGGCAGATACCACACGACGAAGGGTTATCGTGAAATGATGTTATCTGCACGGGAACTTGCAGACAATCTCCCGGCTAAAGCAAACACATGGGTTAATAAACATTTGCAATATACACACGGGTACGGATTTGTTATGAGTCCGGTTGCAGATAAAGGGTCTGAAGGAGTTCCCAAGCTTGTAGTCAAAAATCTGCCCCCTCATTCGGAAGAAGGATTAAAGGTTGATAAACCATCTATTTATTACGGTGAACACGATTCTGGTTATCGGGTTGTTAACACGAAAGTAAAAGAGCTCGATTATCCCAAAGGTGATAATAACGTGTATACTCATTATGAGGGTACGGGTGGTATTCAAATCAAAAACATCTGGCGACGACTACTATTTGCGTGGAATGAAGGCGATATAAATCTTTTTCTATCTAATTACATAACTGATAAAAGCCGTATACAGATGTGGCGATCGGTAAGTACCCGTGTACATGAAATAGCCCCTTTCCTGAAACTGGATGATAACCCATACCTCGTGTTGAGCAATGGTAATCTTTACTGGATTCAGGATGCCTATACCACATCATCCGATTTCCCCTATTCTGAACCTTATAACGGAGTCTTTAATTATATTCGGAATTCGGTAAAAGTTGTAGTGAATGCATTTAACGGTAATGTAAATTTTTATGCCACGGATCAAAGTGATCCCGTATTAAAAGTCTATCAGAAAATATTTCCAAATGTATTCAAGCCATTAACGGATATGCCAAAATCATTGCGTCAGCACATACGGTATCCCGAATTTATCTTCAATGTTCAGATGAGTAAGTTTAATACTTACCATATGACCAATCCTCAGGTATTCTATAACAATGAAGACCTATGGGAACGGCCAACAGAGAAGTACGGCGGAAATACTATTCAGATGCAGCCTTATTATATCCTGGCCAAATTACCGGACGAAAATAAATTACAGTATATGCTGATTAGTCCACTCACACCTAATAAACGGGATAATATGATTGCCTGGATGGCAGCCAAATGTGATTATCCCGAATATGGTGATGTTATGGTATATAAACTACCTAAAGAACGATTAATATATGGACCCATCCAGATAGAGGCCCAAATCGACCAGAATACGTTAATCTCTCAGCAATTATCTTTATGGGATCAGCGAGGTTCTAATGTCATCAGGGGTAATTTGATGGTCATACCGATCAATAATTCTTTTATCTATGTTGAGCCTGTATTCTTATTGGCCGAAGGTGTGCAAATTCCTCAATTACAAAGAGTTATCGTTGCATATGGTGATAAAATTTCTATGGAGCCGACTCTCCAGGGAGCCATGAATGTCATTTTCGGTAAAAGCAAACCCAAAGTTTTGCCACCCGAAACTTTACCGGGTAGAAAAAGTATTGAAGCACCACAATTCCAAAAATTACAATCTATATGGAATGAGGCTCAAAAGGCTATGAAAGCAGGTGATTGGCAAAAGTATGGAAATGAAATGAATAAAATGCAACAGCTTTTAAAGCCGTCTATACCCGCTAAGAAAGAAGATACAGTACGAAATAAATAACAAGTACCCGAG
>DATFMH010000193.1:0-3016 GCA_035267045.1 Balneolales bacterium | reverse complement strand
TTTAATATTCTCTGCTTCCCGTTTATCAAGCAGATGCTGATGCCAGCTATTCACCTGCAGGGCGATTAAAATCCCAATCACTACCAGGATGATTTCTCCCAAAGCATAGAGGAGGTAGCTTTTTACCTTATTCAGATGCATGAGTTTGCGGCGATTATTTTTAAAGAAGCCGGACATATCATTTCTCAGTTATCTACCCAATTATCTGGTCTGCTATCTTATCCAGGCAATACAAGTGTAAAAATCCTTGAAAATATTCTATAAAAAGCTAAAAAGGATATTCTTTGCCCCGGCTCTTTTTCTTATGCTAAAAAATCACGAAAATTTATCTTTTTTTACCTGTCAGACATACAAGTAACTAATTAATTGATAAATAATTAATTATAAATAACTAATATATGCAAGTTAGGATGATAATATAAATTCAGAAAAGTTTTCCCTCAGCCAGCAGTCTCCGGATCTCTTTTTTATCAAATTTGCCTACACTTGTTTTCGGTACTTCTTTTATTAATACATAGTCGCCGGGTATCTGGTATTTCACAAAATCTTTCGATAAATACGCAATCAATTCCTCATCGGAGGGTTTAACCTGGTTATCTTCCAGGACGATAGTTGCCAGGGGCCTTTCCACCCATTTTTCATCCGGTACGGCAATGACAGCCGCCTCTTTTATTTTCGGATGAGACATTAGCACTGATTCCAGTGCCACGCTGGAAATCCATTCGCCACCGCTTTTTATGAGATCTTTCTTTCTGTCGGTAATCTCCATATAACCGAACTCATCCATCGTGCTGACATCTCCCGTTTTAAACCATCCGTCATCGGTAAAATTGTCAAGATTCTTCGTCTTAAAATAGGAGCTCACGGTCCATGCTCCCTTGATCTGCAGCTCTCCCATAGTTTTCCCATCCCATGGCGCTTCAATGCCATCATCTTTTACAATCCTAAGCTCAACACCCGGAAACGCAATACCTTGTTTGGCTCGTATTTTCAGTTTTTCCTTATACGATAACGGATCATGCCTGGGTTGCAAACGGCTTAGGGTACCAAGGGGTGAGGTTTCTGTCATTCCCCAGGCGTGGACTCCCTTTATTCCAAAATCTTTTTCAAAGCCCTCGATAAGACTTGCCGGCAAGGCCGAACCACCTACGAGATATTCTTCCAATGCGAGTTTTTCTTTGGGGGGATTCTTCTTTAACGCCTGGTATATGCCCAACCATATGGTCGGTACTCCGTTGGCTTTATTGATCTTCTCTTTTTGGAGAATATTGATCACAGCCTCGGGTTTTAAATTAGATGAGGGCAGGACCATGTTGCATCCGGCCAGCAGACACATATACGGTGCTCCCCATGCCATCACATGAAATTGGGGCACTATCAATAAAAGCGTGTCCCTGTTACCAATATTACCGGCATTGGGTGTCGTCACAGTGAGTGCATGTAAAAAAGTGGATCGGTGTGAATAAAGTACTCCTTTGGGTAAACCGGTGGTACCACTTGTGTAACACATGCCGCTCGCATCATTTTCATCTAAATCAGGCCACTCAAATGTTACCGGCTGATCTGCCAGTAACGCTTCGTAATGTATGATATTTGGAAGGGTAGTTGTAAAGTCTTTAGGTGCATTGATGAGTATATAATGTTCAACGGTTTCAAGCAGGGGGGCTATTTTTTCCAGAAGAGGAACCAATGTAGCGTCCACAAAAATGACTTTGTCTTCCGAATGGTTGATGATGTACTCCGTCTGCTGACTCGATAACCGGATATTGATCGTATGACAAATAGCACCTATACCGGATATTCCATAGTATAATTCAACATGAGGAGCATGATTCCATGCAAAGGTGCCCACTACGTCACCTTTCGTGATACCCAGCTTCTTCGTTAAGGCGTTGGCCAGCCTCTTGCAGCGTTTATACATATCGCCGAAAGAATATTCATGTCTCGACCCATCCGGTAAGTACGATATTATTCTTTTATGGTGAAAGGTACTGTTACCATATTCAAGAATGGAATTGGTCGTTAGCGGATAATCCATCATTAAACCTTGCATAGGACAAATTGATCTGAGGGTTAGTGTTTCAGTTTAATAAACCATGCTTGATCATCTTTTTAGAATATGCACGTGAAGAGATGTTTATATTATTTGCGCAATACTAACAACACTAATCGTGTAAGTAATGTAATTACAATAAATAATATGAATAAAACAGTTCTAAAATCCTAATAGCTTTACTCTTATAGGTTATTACACACTGCTAAAATAATCAGTGACTTAAATTACCAGGCAAGATATTCAAATATTGACGTAAACGGTTTTACTTTTCTTTATCAATCACCCTTTTGCTTCGATAAGTATACAGGATAAAACCTAATGACAGGGCTATCATGGCTATTCCAATCAATAATGATTTGTAATCAGCTACCCCGTCATCAAAGTAATCGTACATATACAAGGCTATTTGAATACCGGAAATTAAACCAAGAAAAAATATTATTGTTACCCGGGTTAATGTTATATGTTTAGATTTATGAATAGTCATTTAATTCCGCTAAATGTTGTGAATTTGCATAAGTTGTTAGATCAAGGGAATGGTTTTCATCGGTTCAAAATGTGTCCAGGTCTTTTCCGACTATAACCTTGCCTTAAAGCCGTCTTTTCTTATTCCGCTTAACAGCATATTATCCGTCGCACTGGCTCGAATGATGTGGATTAGTATTAAAAGCTTTGGATGTACCTCACTGGCTATTTTCCCAAGTTCAACGTCCGAAGTGTGGTATTCTTTACAATATTCCGGCCAGTATTAACCACCGGGACGGTTTTCAGGTTGGTCCGCTTTTCTTTCTCCAGGCCATTGAACCTGATATTGATATCCTCCGACCAGGCTTTCAATATCAGGTTAATCATTCTTTGCAGACCATGCGGACCATACACCTGAAGCGGTTTCTTTCTTCGCATAATCCAAGATGTTAGAATCAGGGCGTTTGAATAATATTTTCTTCCAATACACCTGTT
>DATFMH010000192.1:0-3246 GCA_035267045.1 Balneolales bacterium | reverse complement strand
GATAATAATCCGTGACGATTCAGCAAATCTCTTGTTTATATCACTTGATGAGATACAGACAGTTTCGTTAAAGAGTCTTAGTAGAAACGATTATAAGACGCATTGAACGCGGATAATTGTCAGAATTTGGATTTACGGGATGCATGGATTAGAGGATTGAAAACCAAGCCAATCATCCCAAAATCGGACAAATCCCAATTCAGACATAGAAGCAAGTTTGTAGTACGATACTAAGAATTGTATTATATTTATGAAAAATTATTAAGAAGCAGAAAGTGAGATTAAAATGGCTGAACAGCACATATTTCAGGGACTTTCAGTCGCCCTTGTGACACCGTTTAATGAAGATTTTTCCATAGATAAAGAGGCCTATGTCAGCCATCTGAATTATATGATTGATGGCGGAGTGGATGGGTTAGTGATTTGCGGAACGACCGGTGAGAGCCCGACTTTCAGCGATGAAGAATTCGAATATCTTGTGGGGACGGCTGTGGAAGTTTCCAATGGAAGGAGTAAAGTTATTGCCGGTTCCGGTTCCAATGCCACGAACAAATCGATCAAACGATCAAAAATGGCGGAGAAACTCGGAGCCGACGGACTGTTGATTGTTGCGCCGTACTATAACAAACCGGTCCAGGAAGGATTATACGGTCATTATACGGCCATAGCTGATGCCGTTGAGGTACCATTGATTGTATATAATGTTCCTGGCCGAACAGCTGTAAATATATTACCGGAAACTATTGTTCGAATGGCGCAGCATCCGAATATTATAGCGGTTAAAGAAGCCAGTGGAAATATGCAGCAGATTGAGCAGATCATCGCGTCGGTCCCTGATGATTTCGCTGTGTTATCCGGTGATGATGCTATGACGTTGCCACTCATTGCTGCAGGCGGGAAAGGTATCGTATCCGTAGCAGGCAATGAAGTACCTTCCAGGATGAAAGCCTATACGGATGCCTGTTTAAGTGGTGATATGAAAAAGGCCAGGTCTTTACATTACGAGTTACAGCCGTTGTTACTGGCTAATTTCTGGCAAAGCAATCCTATTCCGGTAAAAGCGGCATTATCAATGATGGGACGAATGGAAAACATCCTGCGCCTGCCACTCGTACCCCTCGATAAGAAATTCGAATCCGGACTTCGCGATATTCTGGACGAGCTCGGGGTGTTATAGTATGTAGGGATATGCCATGGCATATCCCTGTTGTACTGATCGAAATAATTGGGGGATACAAGATTATTGTGCCGGCATTATTGAAAAAGCAACCCATAAATTCGTTCCGGGCGGTTGAATCTATCATCGCAATGAACCAATTAAAGGTTACCTAAACCTTAACATCCTATGCCCCTTAACATTCTGAATTCGGTATTCTATATTCCCAATTCTAACCTAAAACTGTACCTCAACCTTTATTCTTTTTCCATCTCTCAGAATTGTCAACACCGATTGATCTCCTTTTTGCAGGGTGTTCAGAATATCGATGTAGTCATATAAATTGATCACTTTTTTACCATTTATGGAAGTAATGATGTCCCCAACCTGAAGGCCGGCATCATCGGCAGGATGACCCTTTGCTACAAAACGTATGCGTAAACCTTCACCGCGGAAGTAATAATCTGGCATGATACCAAGGGTGACATCTGGCATCCTGAAATTCTGTGTATCCCGGTGTGTCCGGGCAGTAAAACCGAGTGTATCTGGTGCAGGTGCCAAGCTATCAATTTTTTGAATAACACGGGACACATATTTTAGTGTTGATGCCGTTCCTTTAAAATAATCCTGTTTCTCTTGTGCTTTATTATCTTCAGATGACCGGTGACTCGCGAAACGGATAGTTGGAATCTGTAATTGTTGGATTAGAGTAGTATCATCCTTACTATCATTACTTTTATCAATTCTTAAGGGAATATTTTCAATATTACTTTTATCGAGCACGTGTTTCCACCCCGGATCAGATGAAATATTAACTGATATACTATCATTTGGGGAGCGTGCTATATCCTGCAAACTGATTAAGGCTAAAATTTGGTCAGGGTCAATTGGCGGATCCTTCAGAAAATCCCGCAAGCCGTCCCGGGCGTTACTATTGCCTGAAAGGGCGACAAACAAAAAACTGTTATTCGTTGAATCCCTTGAAAAATATTGAGCGAGTTCTAAAAGTGAAACCGGATCACTTTGCCGTATAAGTTTAGTTAATTTATTTTTATTGGCTGTAGTGCCGGTATAATCATATGGAGCCGTAACGACGATATATCGTTGAGTATATTTCGATCCTTTTAAGCCTGAAACGATATTCCGTGTTATATTTTTTTCTTTATTAAGGTTTACTTCGACACGAACACGCAGATTGGTAACTCTTGAATTTGGTTTGTGATCTGTATTGATGGTTGACTGTAATTTCTTAAAATTCAAACCGGCATCTGCCATGATATTACTGGCGATACGGTTCGAGACCTGCATAACTGGAATTTTACTTACGGAAAGTGAAGGGTCAAATTTTTTGAGCGGTAGATAATTAGCTTCCGAACCTGATCCATATCCCGGCGCAATAATTACGGCCACAGCCCCATTATCTTCAGCCAAATGAACTTTATGAGCAATTTCTTTATAGTGGTCGGCATCTTTCTTTGGGGTACCCGGAAGTTCCTTTTGAATAATTAAAATTACTTTTCCCTTAACATTCACGTTGGCATAATCATTATAAACTTTATAGTGATACATGCTTCCATATCCAACCCACGCCAATGTGCCTTCGATTTTTGATGATATTGAATTGGCCCATGGGATAATTTCATTAAACCGGGTCGATAATTTTTTAGATCCATAATGGATGCTGTTATCTTCTTTACCTAATGTGACCCCGGATGCTATAGTGAATTCCTGGTAGTATGTACTGTCATCACCCATAGGTGATAACCCGAAGAGATTGAAAGTATCTGCAATATAATTTGCTGCAACAGCTTCCTGGGGTGAGCCGGCGGGGCGTGTGTTCTGCTGTTTTGGCGTTAATTTTCTGGCATAAAACCGCAGATCGCCGGCTGTAATCTCAGGATGTAAAGTTGTCTTTATTTTACTACCCGAAGTGCAAGCCGAAAGGGTAATAATGGATGCCACTAAAAGGACAAAGTTATGATGGTCTGGTGACTTGCTGAAAAGATTAATCATGCAATAGGGAAAAGTTCATTATCCGATGTTTAACATTTTGAATAAGATACGAAATCATTAGAGATTACCTACAGTAA
>DATFMH010000191.1:0-7686 GCA_035267045.1 Balneolales bacterium | reverse complement strand
TGAATATTGCCTGTGTAACAACTTATGATGCAACGGATAGGTTATCATTTGGCGGACGAACGTACTATATGACCAAATCACTTGAAAGAGAAGTGAATGCCTTTGAGTATGTTGGCCCGTTAAAGCAATTTAAACCATATTCTGCCTGGTTCCGGGGATTGGAATATTATTATAATTCACTGCGGAAAAAGGATTATACGAGACATAGGGATCCCTTTTTATTGCGATATTTTAGCCGCCTGATATCCAGACAATTAAATCAAAGTGATATCGATATCATATTCAGCCCTACCAATCGTTTTTCACAACCAATAGCTTATCTGGAGACTGATATTCCAATCGTTACATGGACGGATGCGACGTTTGCCAGTTTCCTGGATTATCACCCGGAATTCACTCGTGAAATCATGAGTGCAAAGATGATAAAAGATGGGTTGGCTAATGAACGGAACATGTTCATGCGAACCCGGTTAAATATTTTAAAAACCGATTGGGCTAAAAAAAATGCCGTCGAGTATTACGGCATAGACCCGGGCAAATTATTGGTTGTTCCGGGCGGACCAAGTTTAGAATATGACATATTGCAAGAGGATGTAGAACGTTGGATAGCAAACCGTTCTACGAAAAAATGCCGCCTGGTCTTTATGGGAGGTAACTGGGAGTTTAAAGGGGGACCTATTGCATATGAAGTAGTGAAGCGTTTGAATAAAAATGGTTTGCAAACCGAACTGCTCGTTATCGGTTGTCAACCCAAAATAGATAGCAGGGATGATCATATAGTTACGGTTTTGGGAACTATCGAAAAGTTCAGCAAAAACGGTTTCGAGCGATTCAGTAAAATTATGAGAGATTCCCATTTCTTTATTATGCCCACAAAAGCTGAGGCAATGGGTATTTCCTATATAGAAGCAAATGCCTTTGGCCTGCCGGCTATAGGAACGAATACCGGTGGTGTATCAACTGTAATACGCGATGATGTAAATGGTATGTTATTTGACTCTGATGCTGATATCGATGATTACTGTGAATTTATCGCTGATAACTTTTTGGATAATTCGAAATATCAGAAACTCGCTAAATCGTCTTATAATGAATACAAAACCAGGTTAAACTGGAATGTATCGGCAAAAAAAGTGGTCAATGCCATGCAGCAACTGCTCAACGGGGATACAATTATTGAACATGATAATCTGAAATTAGAAAATAATTAGATGATGAAACCCTGTCCTAACTGTAAGTCCGAAAATGTGACCTCTTTTTTTGAATTGCATCAAGTGCCGGTGCACAGCGTTCTATTAATGCATACAAGGGAAGAAGCAGAGAGATTTCCAAGGGGCAATATTGAATTGTCATTTTGTGATGATTGCAGTTTCATTTATAACAATGACTTCGACCCTCAACTCGAATCATATTCATCCGAATACGAAGAGACACAAGGGTTTTCCCCGACATTCAACAAATTTCACAGGGAATTGGCTGATTATCTGATTAATGAATATGACCTACATAATAAGGACATAATTGAGATTGGTTGTGGTAAAGGAGAATTCCTCACAATGCTCTGTGAACTTGGAGATAACCGGGGAGTCGGTTTCGATCCGGCTTATATAAATGAGCGAAATCAAAGCCCGGCAAAGAATAAAATTACATTCATTAAAGATTTCTATTCGGAGAAATACAGTGAATACAAAGCAGATTTTATTTGCTGTAAAATGACACTGGAGCATATTCCGGATACTTCAAATTTCATAAAGTCTGTACGAAAAAGTATAGGTAATAATCATCAGACGAAGGTTTTTTTTCAGATACCTGATGCGTCCCGTGTTTTTGGGGATTGTGCATTCTGGGATATCTATTATGAACATTGTTCGTATTTCAACCCCGTTTCTCTTACCTATTTATTTACCAGCAATGGTTTTGAAGTGTTAAATGTATGGACCGGTTACGATGATCAATACCTGATGATAGAGGCCATAGCATCAAAAATCGATTCGGGAGGAAGCTTACCGGAAAAAAAGGAAGTGCTGAAGATGAAAAAGATGATCGACGCCTTTGTCAAAGCATATGATAAGAAAATAGCAACGTGGAGTAATAAACTGGGTGAGATAAAACTAAGAAAGCAAAAAGCGGTTATTTGGGGAGCGGGTTCCAAAGGTGTTTCATTCCTCACAACATTGAAAATCCGGAATGAGATCCCCTACGGAGTCGATATCAACCCTTACAAAAAAGGTACCTATATGGCGGGTACCGGCCAGGAAATTATCAGTCCCGGGTATCTTCGGGAAATAAAACCTGACATCGTCATTGTGATGAATCCAATTTATAATGAGGAGATAAAAAATGAATTGAAGAAGATGAATTTACGTCCTGAAATAATAGCATTAACTTAAAATAACTAAACGCGGTAATGACCATAACTCCACAACATGAAAACGGGCTCCAATGTCCTGTTTGTCATGATACAGATGTCGATATTTTTTTTGAAATAATAGATGCTCCTGTTCATTGTAATTTGCTATGGGATAGTAAAGAAGACGCATTAAACGTACCAAGAGGAGATATACATCTCGGTTTTTGCAACAAATGCGGACATGTCTATAATACGACCTTTGATCCGGGTAAAATTAACTATGACCAGCAGTATGAGAATGCGCTGTATTTCTCAAATGTTTTCAGGGATTATGCTGCAAACCTGGCAAATTATCTTGTTGACAGGTTTGATTTACACGGTAAAAATGTGATTGATGTAGGTTGCGGGCAAGGACATTTTCTATCGATGCTTTGCCATATAGGATCTAATAAAGGTACAGGCTTTGATCCGGGCTACCGGGAACTTGCATCTGACTCTGATGCGAAGGTTGATATCCATATTATAAAAGATTTTTATAGTGATAAATATAAAGATTATGAGGCCGATCTCGTGTATAGCCGACAGGTCCTTGAACATGTTCCAGAGCCCAAAATATTTATAAAAAGCATCCATGACGCTGTCTGTACCCACAAAACGCCCGTTTTTATCGAAGTTCCCAATATGCGGTTTACATTACAGGATTTAGCAGTTTGGGATATTATTTATGAGCACTATTCCTATTTCACCAGAGAGTCATTGACTTACTTATTTCAGCAAGGTCAGTTTGAAACCCAAAAGATTTATGATCTTTACGATGGCCAGTTTCTGGGAATCGAAGCAATACCGGTTAACGGGGCTTCAGTGGAAACGAAAAATGAACAAAATATATCTGAAATAAAACGTTATGTGAGAGTTTTCAATCGGCGTTTTTTAAATAAAAAACGATATTGGTTAAAGAGTATACGGCAATGGGTTAAAGAAGGGCAGTCCTTCATCTTATGGGGTTCCGGCTCCAAAGGTGTAATGTTTCTTAACGATTTGAATATTCATGATGAGATGCCGTATATCATTGATATAAATCCCCGCAAACAGGGAAAATATGTAGTGGGTACCGGACAGAAGATAATGCCAGAATCTTTTCTGCAGGAATTTAAGCCGGAAAAAATTATCATCATGAATCGTATTTATAAAGACGAAATACAACAAAGCCTGAAAAAGATGAATATCAAAGCGGAGGTGTTATCTGCAACATGACACAGTTGGCATCTCTTATGGATAACTGAAATTAGCCCGACGTTAGCCGGTAAAATTGGTTGTCAATTTAACCTATATTAAGGTTTTGCTCTGATGTATATCTAAGCCGATAATGATAATACCACCAAATCATTGTATAGGTGATCAGGAGTAAGATGATGTTGGGTATGAATATGCGGGGATCACTCCACCGGATACCCTGAAAAGTCCAGTTAGAAATTGGGAAAAAAAGTTGTGTCAAAAAACGTTCGTGTGTGGGAAAATCCATAAGCAAATGTAGTCCATATGGTATCCCCAGCCACATCCATAGGCGTTTCCTAATCAAAAAAAGAAAAAGTAATCCACCGGCGAGTAGAATTAAACTATGTGTATAAATGTAATAGTGATGGTAAACATACATGAGCTCGGGCGGCATAGGTGGACCATTGGCTTGCCAGATTGCAGGATCATGTGGAATAGACCAAGCTTTGTCCCACCCCATGGTTATTGTCTGATCGATACGGGAAGGCACAAAAAAGAGAAGATCCGGAGCAGCACCTGCAAGAGCACCATACCAGGCCATTTTTTTACTGTGCCAGCGCAATGAGGCATATCCCCAGGCAGCGTGAGATAAGGTATCCATGTTTTAACGTCTCTCTATCTTATAATTATTAAGGTGATCTTCTTTTATAACATACGTTTTTTTAAAATTATTTTTGAAACTGAGATAGATAAATAAAAAAGGCTGTCTCTTAATGAGACAGCCTTTAGTTGTATTAAAAATAAGCTGTGTAATATCAATCAGATTTTACCAACGAGATCCATTCCCGGTTTTAAAGTGTCTTTACCGGGTTCCCAGCTTGCCGGACAAACCAATCCGTCAGATTCTCTCACGAATTTGGCAGCTTGCAATTTTCTGAGAATTTCACGGATGTTACGTCCGATATCATTACTGTGAATCTCATATGATACCACTTTGCCGTCCGGGTCAATAATGAAGCTGGCACGGCGTGAAACACCTTCTTCAGCGATCAATGTTCCAAAAGCTTTGCAAACCGTATTATTGGGGTCCGCTACCATAGGATATTGGATTTTATTAATAGCTTTGGAACTGTCGTGCCATGCTTTGTGGACGAAAGCCGTATCGGTACTTACACTAATAATTTCTGCGTTTTCGTCTTTAAACGCTTCATAATAAGCAGCAGCTTCTTCAAGTTCAGTTGGACATACAAAAGTGAAATCAGCCGGGTAAAAAAGCATTACTAACCATTTACCTTTGAAATCTCCAAGGTTAAGGTTAATGATCTCATCATTTTGATAAGCCTCAACATTGAGCTCCGGAATTTGCTCATCTATGTTAATCATTCTGTTTTATCTCCTTTTGAGTTAATTATTTTAAATGTATTACAAGTAGTTTTAAATAAATGTTCTTTTGTCCTATCTCTGTTTAGTATAAGTTTGAAAACCCGGTATTTGGTTACGATGTTTTATATTCAAATTTGTCCGGGCTCCTAACCAGAATAAAATCATAATTTTTAAACTTTCTACAACTGGTAACGTAATAGGATCAATAAAGTTATAGATATTACCAGCTTAATGAGTCTGGCGAAACTTAAACGGAAAAACTATTGATATTATTGGGCTATTTCAAGTTATAAAATGAATTTAGTTTAGCTCCATTGGTATCACTATGGCAGCTAACAAAAAGGGAGCATAAATTGCTCCCTTTTATACATAATAAGGTAAACTTATTAATTGTTGCCCGATGCATTAATGTTAGGCTGATTACACGCACCTTTCAGATATTTATTAAGGTATTGTGTATAGACATTCATCAATAACAGGTAACTCGACCGGTTATAGACGGCACCGTGTGCTCCCGGAGGATAGAGCCGGAGGTCAGCGTCTTTGCCGGCATTGGTCAGTGCTGTCAATAACTGCATCGTATTGCGTACATGCACATTATCATCCATGGCCGAATGTACGAGTAAGAGGCGTCCTTTCAGATCGCCGGCATATTTAAGCGCATCGCTTTTAAGATATCCGGCTTTATTATCACTTATTAAACCCATATACCGTTCGGTATAAATAGAGTCATAAAGACGCCAGTCGGTTGGTGGAGAATCGGCGATACCAACCTGGAAGGCCCCGGGATGAGTCAACATCGTGTATACGGTACTGTATCCGCCATAACTGGTACCCATGATAGCCATGTGTTGTCCATCGATATAAGGCAGGGTGCTGAGATATTTGGCTGTTTCGGCAAAATCGTGTGTCTCCCATTTACCGAGTTGTTCATAAACGATTTTCTCAAATTTACTGCCATAATTGGCATTACCACGATTATTAACGTCTACGATGATGTAACCCTGTTGAGCCATGTACTGATGCCAGCCGTTTGTCTCCCATTGATCATAAACAGATTGAGAACCGGGCCCACCATAAATAGCAAGGATAACCGGATATTTTTTATGCGGATCAAAATTAGGCGGTTTGATCATATAACCATCCAGCTTCTGTCCATCGGTTGTTGTAAAATGGAAGAGTTCACGGGGAGAATATTCATGCGTTTTCAGGTATTCATTAACCTGATCGTTATTGACGAGCCTGGTGATCATATGCCCGTGGCCATTTGTATTCCAAACTTCCACCTGACGTGGTTGGTGGATATTGGAATAGGTATCAATATAATATTTTGTATTGGGCGACATATTAAATTGGTGACGTCCCTCAGCTTTGGAGATCTGTCTCATGTGTTTCCCATTAAAACTGATGGAGTATAACTGCCGCTGTAATGGGGTCGCTTTAGTAGAAGCAAAATAGATCTTCTTGTGACGCGCATCTATCCCTTCCACTTTCGTAACCGACCAATCACCCTTAGTAACCTGGTTTAATAACTTACCGCTGTAATCATAACGGTAGATATGCTGCCAGCCGTCACGATCGGAGATCCAAAAGAATTGATGGATATTCTTAGGAAAGGATATCATATCATTAACACCGGCA
This sequence comes from Balneolales bacterium, assembly GCA_035267045.1. Taxonomy (GTDB): domain Bacteria; phylum Bacteroidota; class Rhodothermia; order Balneolales; family DATFMH01; genus DATFMH01. Next base: position 1,097 of record DATFMH010000191.1, on the reverse strand, counting down.
TAAAAATCATATACGTCAATCCATGTTTTGGATTTTTCCTGCATAACCAAACGGCGTGCCCCAGTTACCACATTAAAGAAAAACAGCTTCATATGATTTTGAGCCCTGTTCAGTGTAATCATGGCAAGAGTATTGGGCTCGCTGGTCCAGTATATTCTCGGGATGTAATAATCACCGGTCAACCCGGGATCAAGCCATACTTTCTTGCCCGTTTTGACATTGACAACACCGATCTTCACTGTGGGATTGGGATCACCTACCTGTGGATAACGAATCTTGACATATTTCGGATGAAGGCCTTCATAATTGGTCAACTGCGCTACAGGCTCTTTACTTTCATCAACCTGCCAGTACGCGATGTATTTATTATCAGGCGACCAGTTCCAGGCTTGTGCCTGGCCAAATTCTTCTTCATAAACCCAGTCGTAATGTCCGTTGAACACATGTTTTGTGGCGTCGTTGGTTAACTGTGTTTCCTGCCTGGTATTGAAATCATATACAAACATGTTTCCGTTGCGTTCATATCCCATCATCGAACCGTCGGGTGAAAGTTCGGCTGTTCGGGCATTTTTAGCGGCTATCTTCAGGGAGCTGTCTTTCAGTGAATAGACATAGTAATCGGAAATGCCGGAACGGCGATAAATTTTCCTGAAATGAGTTTTAAATACCAGGTGCCTGGAATCGTGTGCCCATTGGAATGAACGATAGTTGAATGCCGTATCGGTTCCGGGGAACGTTAATCCTTTAGCATTAAATATAAGTTCATCTTTTTTCGTCTTTGGGTTAAACGAACGAATTTCTTCCCGACCTGATTGATCATGGGATGTATAAGAAAAGCGATTTCCGCCATCAATCCAGTTTACACTACTCGGACCTGATTGACCGGATAGATGATATGAATTAAATAATGCTTCTTTCAGGCTCTTATAGGGCGCTTTTTGTTGAGCCATAACCGCACAGGGTAGCACCATCAAAGTGACTATGAGTGCCAGTTTTTGCAGCTTGTGTTCTGGTTTCATACGAATTGCCTTGGTTTATAGTGATCGTAAATTGCTTGTAGAAAATAAACAAACTAAACCAAAATGGTAGCGTTATTT